>NZ_JAPYKM010000059.1:0-19828 GCF_029623465.1 Pseudomonas sp. RIT-To-2
CAGATGTGGGAGCGAGGGGGGCGCCGAGCCCTTGCTCGCGAAGCGCCGCGCGGGCGGCGCTCGGTCTCAAGGGTGCCAGAACAATCAAGCCATGCACCCCCCCCAAAAAAACCATTTCCGTTATAACTTAAGCACTTATTGCTCTTTAACCTTCACACACACCCACTGATATATTACAAGGAATATCACGCCTTCCGAGGTTCTCTGCTTGCGCCGTCTAGCGTTATTTCTTGCCTTGCTATGTCTGGCCTCCTGCCAGGCCCCGGACGATAAGGCGCAACTGCAGACTCTGGTCATAGCCGTGCCCTCCGACCCGGTGGGGCTGGATCCGGCCACCAACAAGGCGGAACCTGTAGGCAGTGAAGTCATCCTCAACCTGTTCGATACTCTGCTGGCGTGGGCGCCGCCGGCGTTCGATCATCTGGAAGGCCGGCTGGCCAGCCAGTGGGCGCTGAGCGCCGATGGCCGTCAACTGAGCCTGACCCTGCGCCCCGGCGTGCGGTTTCAGGACGGCACGGCGCTGGACGCACAGGCGGTGCAACAGTCCCTGAACCGGGCCGCGCGGCTCAACCCGTTCCTGGCCGCCAGCTTCAGGGCCATTCAGCGTATCGAAGTGACCGGCCCGCTGACCCTGCGCATTGACCTGGCTGAACCCATGCCCACCTTCGCGGCGCTGCTGGCCCAGCCCCAGGCGGCGATCGTCAAGGTCGCCGGCCTGCGTCCGGGCCAGCAGCCCAGCGGTACCGGGGCCTTCCGGCTGCGCCGCTACAGCCCGGACAACGAGTTGATCCTGGAACGTAACGACGACTACTTCCGCGGCCCTGCGCGCTTGCAGCGGCTCGTCTACCGGGTCATTCCCGATGCCTCCACCCGGCGCCTGGAATTGCGCTACGGCGGGGTCGATGTCAGCCCACCCATCAGCCAACTCGCCACCATTCCCACGGATGACATCCAGGCCTTCGCCGAAGACCACAAAGTGCAGGTCGTGCAGGCGCGCAGCCAGATCATCCGCCAACTGGACTTCAACAACGACAACCCTGACAGCCCCGTGCACGACCTGCGGGTGCGCCAGGCCATGGCCTGGGCGGTGGACTACGACGGCCTGGTCAATGGCATTCTCGGTGGTGTCGTGGAGCGTGTGTACGGGCCGCTGCCCACGGCCAGTTGGGCGTTCGACCCAGCCATGCAGGCCACGGCCTTTCACCATGACCCGGCCAAGGCCCGGCAACTGCTGGCCGAAGCGGGTTACCCGCCGGGCAGGCTGAAGTTGACCCTGTATGGTTTCCAGGGCGCGATGTGGACCAGCGTTGCCACCTTCCTGCAGGCCAACTTCGCTGAAGTGGGCATTGACGTGCGCATCGAGCAGAGCGAGTTCTCGCTGTTGCGCGCCCGTCACGTGGCCGGTCATTTCGATATCGCGCTGGACGGTCGCCAGCCCTGGTACAACGACCCCGATGCCCATATTACCCAGGGCTATCTGTCGAGCCTGGCGCGCTCGGCCATGACATTTCGCATGCCGCCCGACCCGGCGCTGGATGGCCTGATCGTGCAGGCCCGCAGCGTTGCCGACGCCAGCCTGCGCAAGCAGCTGTACAGCCAGCTGCAGCAGCAGCTGATGGCGCGGGTGCCGGCAGTGTACCTGTTCAGCAACAACCTCATCCTGTTCAAGCGCCCCCAGGTGCAGGGCCTGGCGCTCAACAGCGCACCGCCGCTGGTCGAGTACTGGTCGGTGTACAAGGAGGGCCCCGCACCGTGAACAGTTTTCTCGGCCGTCGCCTGTTGACCGCCGTGCCAGTGCTGGTGCTGGTGCTGCTGATGATCTTCACCCTGGCCCGCAACCTGCCTGGCGACCCCGCCGTGGCGCTGCTGGGGCCCGATGCCAGCGAGCAGCAGATCAGCGCACTGCGCAGCCAGTTGCAGCTGGACCAGCCGCTGTACGTGCAATTCGGCGCCTACCTGGGGCGCCTGGCGCACGGTGACCTGGGCATGTCGTTGAAGACCGGGCAGCCCGTGCTGACCGAGGTCGCCCGGCGTCTGCCGGCTACCCTGGAGTTGACCGTGCTGGCCACGCTGCTGGCGCTACTGGTGGGGATCCCCATGGGGATGGTGGCCGCCATGCGGGTCGACAGCCTGCTGGACCAGGCCTTGCGCGTGCTGTCGTTGGCGGGCGTGTCGATGCCAGCCTTCGTGCTGGCGCTGATGCTGCAGACACTGTTCAGCATTCACTTGGGCTGGCTGCCCATTTCAGGGCGCACCAGCCCTTATTACATCACCGAGCCGGTCACCGGCCTGGCCACGGTCGACTTCCTTCTGGCTGGCCAGCCTGCCGCGGCCTGGGACGCCTGCCTGCACCTGCTGATGCCCACCCTGGTGCTGGGCTCGTTCCTGGCCGCGGTGGTGGCGCGCTATGTGCGCAACAGCCTGCTCGAAGCACTGGGCGAACCTTTCGTGCGTACCGCGCGGGCCAAGGGCCTGGGCGAATGGCGGGTGGTGGGCGTGCATGCCCTGCGCAACGCCTTGCTGCCGGCCATTACCGTCATAGGCCTGCATTTCGCCGACATGCTCGGCGGCGCCATCCTCACCGAGACCGTGTTCGCCTGGCCGGGGGTAGGGCGCTTCATGCTCGATGCCATTCATAACCGCGACTACCCGGTGCTGCAGGGCACCACCCTGGTGTTCGCGTTGCTGTACATGCTGGTGTCGTTGCTGGTCGACCTGCTTTACGGCGTGGCGGACCCGCGCTTGCGCCACAGGGGGCACTGATGCACGAACTGGTTTACTTTGCCCGCACCAACCGCCTGGCGGTCGCCGGGGCGCTGATGCTGCTGGCCATTCTCGTCGGCATCGCCGTGGTGCCGCTGTGGCTGGCCTACGGGCCCAATACCCTGGCGGTCAGCGAGCGCTTCGTCGCCCCCGACGCCCGGCACTGGCTGGGCACCGACCTGTTTGGCCGCGATGTGCTCAGTCGCTTGCTGTACGGCGGGCGCTATACCCTGGCGGTCGGCTGCGCGGTGGTGGCCCTGGCGTTCACCGTGGGCGCCACGTTCGGCACCCTGTCCGGCTACTGCGGTGGCTGGGTTGACGCGCTGATGATGCGCCTGGTGGATGCGCTGCTGTCGTTCCCTTCGCTGGTGCTGGCCATTGCCCTGGCCGCCTGCCTGGGCCCCAGCCTGGTCAATGCCATGCTGGCCGTGGCCATTAGCCTGGCCCCCGGTTTCGCCCGGGTGGCGCGCGGCCAGGCGCTGAGCATCAGTGCGCGGCCCTATGTGGACGCGGCGATCTCCATGGGCCTGCCTCACCCTCACATTCTCTGGCACTACGTGGTGCGCAATGGCCTGGGGCCGCTGTTGGTGCAGGCATCCCTGGCCGTGGGCAGCGCCATCCTGCAGACCGCCAGCCTCGGCTACCTGGGCCTGGGCGCCCAGGCACCGCAGGCCGAATGGGGTGCGGACCTGGCCGCCAACCTGCAATACCTCGACCGCTCGCCGTGGATCGCCCTGGCGCCGGGGCTGGCAATCCTGGCCACGGTGCTGGCTTTCAACCTGATCGGCGACGCCCTGGCCAGCTGGTCGAACCCCAAGACACGGAGTTCACGATGAGTGCACGTTCCGCCCCCGAGACCCTGACCATTGCCCTGGAAAAGGTCGATTTCTTCCCACCCCACCGTGTCACCGACGACACCAGCATCCTGACCCTGAAGAACCTGGTGATGGAGCCACTGTGCCGCTGGCAGAACGGGCAGGTGGCGCCCGGCCTGCTGGGCAGTTGGCAGGTATCGGCGGATGGCCGTCAGTGGCGTTTCGAGATTCGCCCAGGTGCGCGGTTTCACGACGGCGTGGCCTGCCGCGCCGAGCATATCCTGGCCTTCATCGAGGGTATCCTGCAGTCCACCGATACCTTCGGCATGCCCTGGGCGTATGCCCGCTACCTGAGCGAGGTTCGGTTCAGCGCCTTGGGCGATACCACCCTGGGCATGCAGTGCGAGACGCCGGTGGCGGATATTCTGGAGATATTCTCGGAGTTCTTCATTTGCCGCTTCGATGAGCAGCAGGCACCGGTGCTGGGCACCGGGCCTTACCGGGTCACGGCGTTCACCGCCGGCCAGCAGGCATGCCTGCAACGGGTGGCCGCGGGCGAGGGGCCTCGGTATCTGGTACTGCGCGCCTGCGCCGACGCCCAGGCCCGCCATGAATGGCTGACCACAGGCGATGTGGACGTCGCCACCCACCTGGAACGCTGTGAGCGGCCCTTGGACTTCCGGGCGCCCTGGACCTGGCTGCGCCAGCTCAATACGCTGTCGGTGATGCAGTACCTGAACGCCGCGGACGGCTTGTTCCAGCACCCCCTGGCAAGGCTGGCGGTGAACCACGCGGTCAACGCGCAGGCGATCATCGATGATCTGTTCCAGGGCCTGGGCCAGCCGGCCGCCACGGTGGTCAGCCCCTGGCACAACGGCTTCGTCGAGGCCGGCATCGCGCCCATCAGCCATGACCCGGCCAAGGCCCGGGCCTTGCTCGACCAGGTGGGCGGCAACGCCGAGATCGTGTTGCGCAGCCCCGAATACATGCCGGAAAAAGCCCTGCAGATCACCGAACAGGTGCTGCACGCCTTGCAGGCCGTGGGCCTGCGCGGGCGCATCGAGGTTCAGACCGACCGCCCCGAGTACGCCCGTCAGGTCGGCCGCAAGCAGATGGGCGACGTGGCTATCTTCGACTCCTCGCCCCACAGCACTTTCCGGGTGCTCAACGACAAGATTTCCAGCCAGGTGCGCGGCAGTTGGTGGCAGGGCTACCACGATCCGGCCCTCGAACCCCTGATCCTCAAGGCCAACCAGTGCCTGGATGCGCGGCTGCGTGCCCAGGCCTACGGCCAGTGCCTGCGCCGCCTGAACCACAACCCGCCGTGGCTGTACCTGTTCCACCCGGTGGTGGTGGCCGGGGTTCGCCCAGGCTTGCCTGGCCTGGCCCTGGGGGCCAAGGGCGACCTGCTGATTCACCCCTGACCAACCCTTCCCGCACACGAGTTGACGACCATGGCATCGCGTTACCCGATCACCTTTTTCTACTACGACGACCTTGCGCCCATCAGCCAGTTCTACGAGCAGGTGCTGGGCCTGGAGCTGGTGCTGGACCAGGGCGTGGCCCGCATCTACCGCCTGGGCGAGCACAGCTACTTCGGCATCGTCGACGGCCAGCGTGGCCACCTCAAGGCTCAACCCCGCAGCGCAGTATTGCTGACCCTGGTGGACGAGGATGTCGAAGGCTGGCACCAGCGCTTGCAGGCCAAGGGCGTGGCGGGGTTGTCGCCGATCCTGCGAGGTACGTACTGTGAGCATTTCTTCTTTGAGGACCCGGCTGGGTATGCCCTGGAGATCCAGCGCTTTCACAACCCGGCCGTGGCCGAGCTGTTCCGATGAACCTGGCTCAACGGCTGGGCCTGTGGCGCGCGCGCTGCCAGGCACGGGGCGCTGACGAGGCGCTTTACCGGGTAGCGGGGCAGCCGGTGGCGCTGGCCGACGGGTACGTACCGCTGCTGCTCGACTACACCCATGAGGACCGCGCGGCCAAGGGCTTGCGCGCGTTCGTCGCCGACCAGCAGAAGACCCCGCCGGTGTACTTCAGCGCCGCGCAACTGGTGGACGAGGCGCCGCTGTTGCTGTTGCACGGCCCGGCCGGGAGTGGCAAGAGCACCCTCGCCCGGCATCTGCTCAGCCATCTGGCGAGGGATGAGGCGGTGTTGCCGGTGTACCACCAGGTCACTGCCCCCGTGACGCTGAGCAGCCTGCTGGCCGAGGAGGGTGGCCTGGCGCTGGCGGCCCTGGAGGCCGGGTACACCGTTACCTTGATCATCGACGGTGCAGAACATTGGCATGCCGAGGCGTTCTTCACCCAGGCAGCCCCTTATGTGATGGTTTTCCCGCGGCTACGCATGCTGTTGCTGGGCCGCAGCGAGCCGTGCCGCGAGTGGGGGTTGGCGGCGCAGTGGCAACGGCACGGGTTGTTGCCATTGCAGACCGAGCAGCGCCGGGCGTTCATCGCCCAGCGCTGGCCGGCCCTGGCCGAATCCTTCGCGGCCCGCGGCGACGCCCCTCTGCTGTCGCGGCCCGCAGCGTTTGCCCTGGCGCTGGGGGTGGGCGACGCGTCTGGCGAACTGGTTCTGGCCGAACGCGGCGCCCAGGCCGCTGGCGATACCACCCTGCTGCGCAGCCGCTACGTTCAGGACCTGCTCTCGGTGGGGCGGTGGCGTGAGGCTGATGGCCAGGTGTTGGCCGCACACCTGCGCCGCGAACCACAGCGCTGGGCCGAGCCGCTGCTGTATCTGGGCCTGGAGCGGTTGAGGGCCGGTGTGCCGGTTGATGACCTGATCAGCGCCTTGCCTGCGGCCGGCGCGGCCGGGGTGTTGCTGGCCTGCGCTTTGCACCAGCAGGTGCCAGCACCCTCGGCAGCTGCGCGCCAGACGCTGCTGGCAGCGCTGCGGGCCGTGGTTGAAACCGCTCGCGAGCCCCTGGCGTCGCGGGTCAGTGCTGCCCAATGGCTGGCGCGCTGGGGCGACCCACGCAACTTGCAGGCACTGGTAGAAGTGCCCGCGGGCACCCTGACCCTGGGCTCGCTGCGCCATGCCAACTCGGCTCCGGTGAGCCAGATGCCCATGGCCGCGTACAGGATCGGCCGCTACCCGGTGTGCAACCGGGATTACCTGGCTTTTGTCGCCGCCACCGGCCGCCCCTGGCGCAGCGAGCAGGGCCGCTTGCCTGAGCGCGCCAATGCCCCGGCCGTCGACCTGACCTGGCATGACGCCATGGCCTACTGCGCCTGGTTGACGGCGCAGTGGCGGGGGCAAGGGCGTATCGCTGCCACCGACACGGTGTGCCTGCCCAGTGAGCCGCAGTGGGAATACGCGGCCCGCGGCCCGCAGCCCGAGTCGGTAGAGGCCGATGTCTATCCCTGGGCTGGCCCTTGGGCACCCGACCATGGCAATGGCGAAGAAGCGGCGCTCAACGATACTTGCGCGGTGGGGCTGTTCCCCGCTGGCCGTTCGCCGTGGGGCTGCGATGACTTGTGCGGGCAGGTCTGGGAATGGACTACCACGTTGTGGGGCGAGGACATGGCCACGCCCCGGTTTGCCTACCCCTACGCGGAAGATGGCCGCGAAGCCCCGGACGCCCCGGCCGAGGTGCGCCGGGTACTGCGCGGCGGCTGTTTCTCCAGCCCGGCGTGGAAGGCCTGCTGCACCTACCGTGGCAGCCTGGAACCTGAGGGTTACTGGCGTGGCAACGGTTTCCGCGTGGTGGTCAACGCCGGCTGATCACAGGTGGTGGCACGCCACGCTATGGCCCGGCGCTGCCTCGCGCAGTAGCGGGGCGGCTTCGGCGCAGCGGGCGGTGCGCCGTGGGCAGCGGTCGTGAAAGGCGCAGGCATCCGGCCCGCTCGGTACCTGGGGCATCGCCACGACGGCGGTGGTCGGCGTTCCCCGCAGCCGGGGCACCGACTCCAGCAGCAAGCGGGTATAGGGGTGCAGGGGCGTGCGGTACAACGCCTCGCACGGGGCGCTCTCGACGATACGGCCGCGGTACATCACCGCGACCCGCTGGCTCATGTGCCGTACCACCGCCAGGTCGTGGGCGATGAACAGGTAGGCCAGGCCGTAGCGTTCCTTGAGGTCCTGCATGAGGTTGAGCACCTGGGCCTGTACCGACACATCCAGTGCCGACACGGGCTCATCGGCCACGATCAGTCGCGGTTGCAGGGCCAGGGCGCGGGCAATGGCGATGCGTTGGCGCTGGCCACCGGAAAACTCATGGGGGTAGCGTAGCCCGTGGCTGCTGGCCAGGCCTACCTGCTGCAGCAACTCGGCCACCCGGTCGCGGCGATCGCTGGCGCTCAGGTGCGGAGCATGCACCTTGAGTGGTTCTTCCAGGGACTGGGCTACGGTATAGACCGGATTCAGCGAACCGCCGGGGTCCTGGAACACCATCTGCAACTGCGGGCGCCAGGCGTTGAACTGTTTCAGTGGAAGGCCCAGCAGGTCGACGCCGTCCAGGCGTACCTGGCCGCCATTGGCGGGTGTGAGGCGCATCACCAGTTTGCCGGTGGTGGATTTGCCACACCCTGACTCGCCCACCAGGCCCAGGGTCTCGCCGGCCCCCAGGTCGAAGTCCAGGCCGTCGACCACCCGGTGGTGCACGGGCGGCGCCAGCCAGCCACGGCTTGGGCGCGTGTAGTGTTTACGCAGGTCGCGGACCTGCAACAAGGGGGGATTGCTCATCAGGCGGACTCGGTCAAGGGGTGCCAGCAGCGCACCTGGCGCGTGGCCGTCAGCGCGGCCAGCGCCGGGCGTTCGGCCCGACAGCGGTCATCGGCGTGGCCGCAGCGCGCGGCGAAGGCGCAGCCCACCGGGCGCTGGTGCAGGTCGGGCACCTGCCCGGCCAGGCCCGGGAGGCGTGCGGGGCTGGCATCGATGTCGGGCATCGACGCCAGCAGGGCACGGGTGTAGGGGTGGGCCGGGCGTTCGAACAGACGTTGCACCGGGCCCTGTTCAACCACTTGGCCCAGGTACATCACCAGGGCCCGGTCGGCATACTGGGCCACCACCCCCAGGTCATGGGTAATCAACAGCAACGCCATGGCCCGGCGCCGGCGCAGGCCGTCCAGCAGGTGCATGACCTGGCGCTGCACGGTCACGTCCAGGGCGGTGGTGGGCTCATCGGCGATCAGCAGGCGCGGATTGCAACTGACGGCCATGGCGATCATTACCCGCTGGCACAGGCCGCCGGACAATTGGTGAGGGTAGGCCTTGAGGCAATCGGCGGGGTGGGGAATGCCCACCTCCGCGAGCAAGCGCAAAGCCTCCTGTTCGGCCTCCCGGGCATCCAGCGGCAGGTGCCGGCACAGGGTTTCGCGCAGTTGCCGGCCGATGCTAAGCACCGGGTTGAGGGCGCTCATGGGGTCCTGAAAAATCATCGCCAGGTCGCGGCCGCGCACCTCGTCGAGCTGGCGACGGCGCAGTTGGCGCAAATCCTGGCCATTGAACAGGATCTGGCCCTGGCTCACCTGGCCGCTTCGGGGTGGGATCAGGCCCATCAGCGACAAGGCAGTGGCGCTCTTGCCGCAGCCGGACTCACCCAGCAGCGCCACCACTTCGCCGGGGTATACGGCCAGGTCGACCCCGGCCACCACGGTGAGGGGACCGCGACGGCTGTGGAAGCAGGTGTGCAGGTCGCTGACCTGCAGCAACGGGGCAGGGGCTTTCATTCAGCGGCCCTGCAGGCTGGCCTGCAGGCGGTCCAGGCCCTCGGCGAGCAGGGCCCGCGGGCAGCCGAAATTCAGCCGCACGAAGCCAGCGCCGGCTGGGCCGAAGTCCCGGCCGTCACTGAGGGCAACCTTGGCCTGCTGCAGGAAGAACTGCTGGGGGTTACCCAGCTCCAGCGCCCGGCAATCGAGCCAGGCCAGGAAGGTGCCCTGGGGGCTGTGCAAGTGGATGCCGGGAAAGCGCCGGGCCAGTTGTGCGACGAGGAAGTCACGGTTGCCTTGCAGGTAGGCATTGGCCTGTTGCAACCAGTCGCCGGCCTGGGCGTAGGCGGCCTGGGTGGCCACCAGGCCCAGCACGTTGACGCTGTCGACCATGCCTTGGCGGCTGGCGTTGAAGCGCTGGCGCAGCTCGGGGTTCTGGATGATCGCGAAAGCGGTCTTCAGCCCGGCAATGTTGTAGGCCTTGCTGGCTGACATCAGGGTGACCGTGCGCCGGGCGATCTGCGGCCCCAGGGCGGCGATGGGGGTATGCCGACGGCCGTCGAAGAGGATGTCGGCATGGATCTCGTCGCTGATCAGCAGCAGGTCGTTGGCCACGCAGGCGTCGGCGATGGCGTGCAACTCATCGCGCTCGAAGACCTTGCCCAGCGGGTTGTGCGGATTGCTCAGCAGGAGCGCGCCGGCGCCGCGGGTGGCGCTGGCCAGGCGCGCCGGGTCGACGCTACCGTCGGCTTCGAATGGCAGTTGCACCGGCGTCTGTTGCCAATACCCGGGGGACGACAGCAGTGGCTGATGGTTGGGGGTTTGCACCACCACCCCCGCGCCCGGAGCCACCAGGCCCTTGAGGGCCATGCTGATGCCGGGTTCGACGCCAGGCAGGAACACCAGGTCCTGGGCGTCGATGGTCCAGTCATAGGCCTGGGCCATGTGGCGAACCAGGGTCTGGCGCAGCTCGTCCTGGGCCACGCTGTAGCCCAGCAGCGGATGCTGCAGGCGTTCGCCCAGGGCCTGGACAATGGCTGGCGCCACGGCGAAGTCCATATCGGCCAGCCACAGGGGCAGCACCTGCGGACCGTACTGCGCCCATTTGCGGCTACCGGTGTGGTGGCGGTCCCACAGGCGGTCAAAATCGTGAGTCATGCGGGCAATCTCGTCGGCGGGGGCGGCGGCTTGGCCACCACCCCCGGTGGGGTCAGAACGTGTAGTTCAGCTTGGTGTAGTAGAACGCACCATTGGCGCCGTAGGGCGACAGGCCGGTGTCGTAGGGTAGCTCGTTGCGCAGGTACTGGTCGTTGCTGGATTTGACTTTGCTGGGGTACTGGTCGAACAGGTTGTCGGCACCGGCGGTGAGGGTCCAGTTGCCCAGGCGGTAGCTGACCGACGCGTTGGTGATCCAGCGTGCGGCATAGCGCTGTGGCTCGATCCCGGCCGCGTAGGGGTAGGAGGAGGGCGAGCGGGTCACGGCGCCATAGCGAGTCTGGTTGACCATCACGCTCCAGCGGTCGTAGCTCCAGTCGGCGGTCAGCGAGTACTTGGTGCGTGGTGTGGCGTCGGTCAGCAGGCTCTGGCTACCCGGCCCGAACAGCTGGGACGAGGGCGAGTACTGGCTGAGCACACTGTTGCTGTTGTTGATCGACAGCACCCGGGTCTTGTTGTAGTTGGCGCTGGCCGACAGGTTCAGCTTGCCGAATTCCTGCAGGTCGAAACGGTGGCTGCTGACCAGGTCGATGCCGCGGGTCTGGGTCTTGGCCGCGTTGACGAAGAACTGCGCGGCGGTCACCTGCTGGCCCGGCACGGTACCGTTGAAGTAGTCGGACAGGGCGGAACCGGTAGGCATCAGGATCTTGTCGGAATACAGGATCTGGTTGTCGATGGTGATCTGGTAAGCGTCGACGGTCAGGTCCCAGTCCTTGGTCGGCGACCACACCAGGCCCAGGCTCAGGTTATTGGATTTCTCCGGCTTCAGGTCCTGTGCGCCCAGGGCGCGCGCGGCGGCGCTGTCCACCGCGTAGGTGCCCGACTGGGTCAACTGCTGGTTGACGATGCTGGTGTTGATGGACTGGTAATGCTGTTGAGCCAGGGACGGTGCGCGGAAACCATTGGACAGGGTGCCGCGCAGGGCCAGGGTATTGGTCAACTGGTAGCGCAGCGAGAGCTTGCCCGAAGAGGTGGAACCCACGCCTTCGTTGTAGTCCTCGTAACGCCCCGCCAGCCCTACGGACAGCTTGTCGGTGAGGTCGGTTTCCAGGTCCACGAAGGTGTTCAGGCTGTCGCGGCTCCAACTGCCGGTCTGGTCCGGGGTGGTACCGGTGCGGATCTGCGCACCGGCCGCCGAGCCGTTGAGCGCGTAATAGGACGACGGCTCGCCGGCCCCGATCTTGTAGCCCTCGCGGTGCACGCCGGCGCCCCAGGTAAAGGACAACGGGTTGGGCAGAAAGCCCAGCTTGAATTCCTTGCTCCATTCGGTGCCCACCTGGGCGTCGGTGGAGGTGTATTTACCCAGGTAGAAGTGGGTAGGGCTGTAGCCGTAACTGTTGTAGTAGGAAACGTTGAGGGTGTTCCAGGCGTTGAGTTTTACCTCGTTCTCGCCGTAGCTGGCGTAGGTTTTCCAGTCCCAGTCGGCGGCGTTGTGGCCCTTGAAGCCCAGGGTGGTCTGCAGGTCGTTGCTGGTCACCACCTGTTCGGGCAGGTAGCCGTTGGGGTAGATGGCCTTGATGTTGCGGCTGTTGTTCTGGGTGCGGTAGTTACCGTAGGTGGTTTCTTCACGCTGGCCCAGAATCACGTTCCCGTAAGTGGTGATGTCCGGGGACAGCTGGTACTGGAAGTTCAGCGCGCCCTGGTAGTCGGTTTCCGGTGAGTCGCCGCGGTTCTGGTAGGCATAGCCGCCATCGGCCGCCGCGGTCTGGGCGTTCTGGTCGCCGAACTGGGCGCGGTTGGTGCCGTCGAGGTTCGCCGCATTGAACGAGAGCCGTGCCCAGCCGGGGTGTTCGTCGGTGCCGATGTCCAGGCCGTAGCTGCCTGCCAGGCTGCGGTGGATACCGTCGCCTTCCTTGGTCTTGCCGAACTCGGCTTCGATAGTGTTGGCGCCAGGAGTGGCACCGTGCTTGAGGATGATGTTGACCACCCCGGCGATGGCGTCGGAGCCGTACTGGGCCGAGGCGCCGTCGGTGAGTACCTCGATGTGGTCAATGGCCGACGTCGGGATCGACGCCACGTCAACAGGCGCCGAGCCGCGGGCCAGGTCACTGTTGAGGTTGACGGTGGCGGAGGTGTGGTAACGCACCCCGTCCACCAGCACCACCACCTGGTTGGGCGACAGCCCGCGCAGGATGAACGGCCGCTGCAGGCCGGCGGCGCCCTGGTTGAAGCGCGGGAAGGTCACCGCGGGCAGCAGCGCGCTCAGTGCGCTGCCAATGTCCGAGTAGCCGCTGGACTGCAGCTCCTTGCTGGAAATGACCTGGATCGGCGCCAGGGACTCGGCCACGGTGCGGCCGGTCTGGCGGGTGCCGGTGACCACGACTTTCTGCAGTTGCGTGTCGGCGCTGCTGGTGCTGTCGTCACTGCTCGCCTGGGCGGCGAGTGCCGCGGCCGGGGTGTTGATGGCGCACAGCAGCAAGCCCAGTGTGGTGGTCCTGGAAAGACCGGAGCCGGTTGGCTTCATGAAGGTGTAACTCCCCTAAAGGTGCAACGGAACGTTTAAAAGCTCCCTTTTCCTGTGTAGGGTCATCTGGGCGCAGAAACCCGTCCCGCGTCGTGGTTGCCGCGCGGGTTGGGTGGTACAGCAAGGTTCAGCCCCTAGCCGGGCTGCGAGCCCTGGGCAACAGGTAGCTCGGGGTCGGCGCTCCAGGCCGACCAGGAACCGACGTACAGCGGTGCCTGAACACCGATGCAGGCCAGCGCAAGAATGGCGTGCGCGGCCGATACACCGGCGCCGCAGTACACCCCCGCCGGGCGCGTGCCATCCACGCCCAGGGCGAGGAAGCGGGCGCGCAGGGCGTCGTTGTCCAGGAACGTGCGGTCGGCCTGCAGCAGCTCGGTGGCCGGCAGGTTGAGCGCCCCGGGAATGTGCCCGCGCGGTGGCTGCCCGGCCACGCTGGGGCCGCCTTGGTAGTTGGGCGCGATGCGGGTGTCCAGCAGTACACCGTCGCGGGCCAGCAGGCGGCTTTGGGCGGCGGTCAGTTGCGCCAGGTGGCCGGCGCTGAGGGTGACATCGCCCCGGGCGGGGGCCGGCCTGGCAACGTTTTCAGTGGGCAGGCCGGCGGCTTGCCAGGCGTCGAAGCCGCCATCGAGCAGGCGTACCCGGGCCACACCGGCCCAGCGCAGGGTCCACCAGGCGCGGGCCGCCTGCAGCCCACCATCGTGGTCATACACCACCACGGTGCTGCCGTGGCCAATGCCCCAGGCGCGCGCCTTCTGTTCCAGCTCGACGAGGGTGGGCAGGGGGCGCGAGCCCAGGCGGCCGCCACCGGGGGCGGCGAAGTCTTCGGCCAGGTCACTGTCCTGCGCCGTGGGGATGCGTTGACGCTCGGCGCGGGGCACCACGCTGTCGGTGTCCGGGCTGTGCACGGCAAGCACGACTGGCGGCTGGGCGCTGGCCAGCTCGGCGGCCAGTTGCGCGGCGCTGATCAGTACCTGGTGGCGTGAGAGGGCGGTAGTGGTCATAGGGAAATGTCCGGGTATTCGGCGGCCATCAATGATTGCAGCAGGCCCTTGCGGGTGCTTTCAATGTGCTGGCTCATCACGGCGCGGGCCTGATCGGGGTCGCCTGAGCGCAGTACATCGAGCAGGTCGTTGTGCTCGCGGTTGGTCTCGGAATTGATGTCGCGGGCCTGGGCGCCCAGGTGGAAGAAGCGCTCGCCTTCCTCCAGGTGGCTGACCACCAGCGCATGCAGGCGCGGGTTGCCAGAAGCCTGGCTGATGGCCAAGTGAAACTCGCGGTTGGCGTCGACGAAATCTTCACGGCTCTTGTTTTCCTCCAGCCGGTAGGACGCATCGGCCAGGGTTTCCAGCGCGGCGAAATCGTCTGGCTTGAGATGGCGGGCGGCCAGCGCCGCGGCATCGCCTTCCAGCACCGCGCGAATGTGGAACAAGTCGTTGATGGCCTTGATGGTCACCGGGGCAATCCGGTAGCCCCGGCGCGGGTAGCTCTCCACCAGGCCTTCCAGGCACAGGCGCATCAGCGCCTCGCGAACAGGGGTCTTGCTCATCTCCAGGCGTTCGGACAGCTCCTGCTCGGACACTTCCAGCCCAGGCGGCATCTGGCAGGTGATGATCTGGCTGCGCAGGGCGGCGTACGCCTGTTCAGTCAGCGACTTGCCTGAACGCGGGGTAACGGCCTGTTTGTCGAGTGGTTGGGTGGCGTGCCTGGCCATGAGCAGATCCATTCCTGGTAGATATTTTTCGTAATATATCACGGAAAATATCTAAGGCACTGTGGGGCTTGGAACGTGTGGTTCTATGGTTAGATCAAGCGCCGCGCAGGCGGCGCTCGACCCCGGAAACGCTGCAGCGCCAACCACGGGTACCGGGGGAGCGCAAAAGATTGCGGCCTGCTTAGACCGAATATTTCCGAAAGGTATTAGCTAATCGTCTGGCGGAATATCGATGGTTTCGGTTTGGATCACAAAGCGTCGACAGGTGACGTCATAGCGCCTTAATCCATGTGATAGCGTCTATCGTGGTTGTTATACGGGCCTTATACCGTGCCTTGGCAGCGGTTTTTTGCGCTTTACCGGACCGTTGTCGAGGGCCGTTCGATACGTAGAATCGCCCCCACCAGCTTCTCCCCACCTATCGAATTGAAAGAGGATTTCACCATGATGAACGCAATGCAGATGCCCATGAGCGCCAACATGCCAATGATGCCAATGATGGGCATGCCGATGATGATGGCCACCATGACCTGCGACATGATGGAAGATTGCATGATGTGCACCATGAAGCCTGCCGCCGGCATGGACATGGCCATGTTCCGCAACAACTGCGAAATGATGCAGATGATGATGAACTGCGGCATGCCGATGATGATGCATTGCGGCAACATGTCGATGATGTGGATGTCCCAGGCCGCCATGCCCATGGGCATGATGATGCCGATGCCGATGATGGGCATGCCAATGCCGATGATGAAGTGCGTCATGGAATGCGAGGTGATGGGCGACACCATGACCTGCAAGATGATGCCAATGCCTGGCATGACCATGGACATGATGAAGAACTGCTGTGCGCTGATGATGAAAATGATGAACGACTGCAGCATGCCGATGATGATGAGCTGCAACGGCATGCCGATGATGTGCTGCACCTGCTGAGTCATTCCCCGCGCCCTGTAGCGGCCGCCAGGCCGCTACCAGGTGTCGCGCAACATCAGGCCCCCTTCGCTTCACCTCCCTCGCCCCACGCTCTGCTATTGACAGCCACTCCTTCCGTGCCTTTAACTTGTACGACAACTTAGGCCGCAAAGCAAAGGATCTGTCGATGGCTCTCCCTCCTGTTTCATAGCGATATAGCGCTTTGGTCCGACCCGGCATCCGTGCTTGCTTTCAGGCTTGTATGATGTCTAAGGGGTGGCTCACCGAACAGCGCCCCCCTCCCAATAAAAACAATCAGGGTGATCGGTAATCGCATGACGACGAAAACACGCGTGACTCGCGAAGCCGTGGGCGTTCGCGCCACGGTCAGGCACCTGCGCTGGTGGATGCTGGGCCTGTTCCTGCTGGGGGTGACGGTCAATTACATCACCCGCAATTCCCTGGGCATTCTGGCGCCGGAGCTCAAGACCGAGCTGAGCATGAGTACCCAGCAGTACTCGTACGTGGTGGGTGCGTTTCAGTTGGCTTACACCTTCTTCCAGCCGTTGTGTGGCTGGCTCATCGACGTGGTGGGCCTCAAGGTCGGCTTCATGCTCTGCGCCACGGTGTGGGCGGTGGTGTGCATGGCGCATGCCGGGGTCGGTACCTGGTTGCAACTGGCGTTGCTGCGCTTCTTCATGGGCGGCGCCGAGGCGGCAGCCACGCCCGCGACCGCCAAGACCCTGGGGGAGTGGTTCCCGCGCAAGGAACGGCCGGTAGCGGCCGGTTGGGCCGGGGTCGGTTTTTCGGTGGGTGCCATGCTGGCGCCGCCCATCATCGTGATGGCCCATGTGTCCTTCGGCTGGCGTGGTGCGTTCATGTTTTCCGGGGTACTGGCAGCCACCTGGGTGGTGCTGTGGTGGTGGCTGTACCAGGCGCCGCAGCGCCACGGACGGCTCAGCGACAGCGAGCGCGCTCTGATTCTTCAGGACCAGGAACCGGAGCTGCCGCGCCAACCTTTACTGCCCACCTTGCGCTCGGTGCTCGGTAACCGTCGTTTCTACGGTATCGCGATACCTGCGTTCATGGCGGAGCCGGCGTGGGCCGTACTGAGTTTCTGGGTGCCGTTGTACCTGGCCAACGAGCGTGGCATGGACCTCAAGCAGATCGCCTTGTTTGCCTGGGTGCCTTTTCTGGCCGCCGACCTGGGCAGTGTCGCCAGCGGTTACCTGACCCGCCTGTACACCCGCCTGTTCGGCTGTGCGCGGGTCAACGCGGTGGTGGCCAGTTCCGCCAGCGGCGCGGTGCTGATGCTGTCGCTGGCCGGCGTGGCGCTGACGCGCGACCCTTACGTGGCCATCGCGCTGATCTCCATCGGCGGTTTTGGCCACCAGATCATCTCCTGCATGCTCAGCGCCCTGGTGGTCGAGACCTTCGACAAAAGCCAGATGGCCACGGTCAACGGCATGCGCGGCTCGTGCGCGTGGATCGCCAGCTTCCTGTTCTCTCTGGTGATCGGCCTGACCACCGACACCTTCGGCTTCAACCCGATCTTTATCGCCATGGGCTTCTTCGACCTGCTGGGTTGCCTGTTCATGGTGCTGTTCATTGCCGAGCGCCGCACCGCGCGCGCCGTCACCGCTACCCCTGCCACCTGAAATACGGGACTGACTGATGAAAACCCTGAAGCATTGGACGCTGGAGCACCGAGGCCCGCATCATGTGGCCCTGAAGGTCGATGGCCGTCATCTGTTCTGCCTGTACGTGCTGGAAACCTCGATGTTCCGCGTGCTGGTCAAGCGCCAGGGGGAACTGACCCTGGACCGTACCTGGTCCATCGCGCCCGACCAGGATGTGCCCTGGGAAGGCCGGCCCCGCGAGAGTCTGGAAGGGTTCGGCTTGCCGCCGTTTACCTTCGACCAGCACGAACACGGCGTGACCCTGGCCACCGAGCGCTTGCGGGTAACCGTGCACCAGCCGTTGTGGTTGCAGTGGGAGTACCGTGACGAACACGACACCTGGCAGCCGCTCGCCGACGACCGTCCCACCAGCGCCTATTGGCTGGGCGCGGGCGGGCAGGGTGTCGCGCACTACCAGCGCCGCCAAGCCGACGACCATTACTACGGCCTGGGGGAGAAAACCGGTGATCTGGAACGCAGTGGCCGCCGCTTCGAGATGCGCAACCTCGATGCCATGGGCTACAACGCCGCGAGCACCGACCCGCTGTACAAGCACATCCCGTTCACCATCACCCGGCGCGCCGGCGTCAGCTTCGGCCTGTTCTACGACAACCTCAGCAGCAGTTGGCTGGACCTGGGCAACGAACTGGACAACTACCATGCGCCGTATCGCCGCTACGAAGCCCAGGCCGGGGACCTGGACTATTACCTGTTCCTGGGCCCGCGCGTGCTCGACGTCACCAAAGCCTTCGTGCGCCTGACCGGCAAGACCCTGTTCGGGCCCAAGTGGAGCCTGGGTTACAGCGGCTCCACCATGCATTACACCGACGCCCCCGATGCCCAGCAGCAGTTGCTGAAGTTCATCGAGCTGTGCCGCGAACACCAGATTCCCTGCGACTCGTTTCAGTTGTCTTCCGGGTACACCTCCATTGGCGACAAGCGCTACGTGTTCCACTGGAACCACGACAAGGTGCCGCACCCCCGCGCACTGAGCGATGCCTTTCACGCTGCCGGGTTGAAGTTGGCGGCCAACATCAAGCCGTGCTTGCTGCAAGACCACCCGCAGTACGCCCGCGTGGCCGAGCAGGGCCTGTTCATTGGCGACTCCGAAGGTGACCTGCCGGAGCGCTCGGTGTTCTGGGACGACGAAGGTTCGCACCTGGACTTCACCAACCCCGCGACCATCGCCTGGTGGCAGGCCAATGTCACCGAGCAGTTGCTGGAACTGGGCATCGACTCGACCTGGAACGACAACAACGAGTACGAGGTGTGGGACGGCGACGCCCGCTGCCACGGTTTTGGGCGCCCCATCGCCATCAAGCTCATTCGCCCGGTGATGCCGTTGCTGATGATGCGCGCGTCCATGCAGGCCCAGCAGCGTTTCGCCCCGCACAAGCGCCCGTACCTGATTTCCCGTTCAGGTTGCGCAGGCATGCAGCGTTACGTGCAAACCTGGAGTGGCGACAACCGCACCAGTTGGCAGACCCTGCGCTACAACACGCGCATGGGCCTGGGCATGAGCCTGTCGGGCTTGTACAACATCGGCCATGACGTTGGCGGGTTCAGCGGTGCCAGGCCCGACGCGGAACTGTTCGTGCGCTGGGTGCAGAATGGCGTGATGCACCCGCGTTTCACCATCCATTCCTGGAACGATGACCACAGCGTCAACGAGCCGTGGATGCATGCCCAGGTGACACCGGCGATTCGCGCCGCGATCAACCTGCGCTACCGGTGGCTGCCGTACTTCTACACGCTGTTGTGGCAGGCCAGCGCCGATGACGAGCCGATTCTGCGCCCGACCTTTCTGGACCATGAGCACGATGAGCGCACGTTCGAGGAAACCGACGACTTCATGCTTGGCCGTGATGTGCTGGTGGCCAGTGTGGTGAGCCAGGGCGAGGTTGCCCGCGCGGTGTACCTGCCGCGTAATGAACTTGGCTGGTACGACTACCACAGCGGCCAGTGGCATGCGGGCGGGCAAACGGTGGTGCTCGACGCCCCGCTGGACCGGTTGCCGTTGCTGGTGCGCGCGGGGGCTGCCTTGCCGTTGTCGGCGCGTTGCGCGGCAGTGGATGTCGCCCGGGATGACCAGCGCGAACTGCTGCTGTTCGCCGCGCCGGGCGTCGGGGAAGGGCGTGGGCAGTTGTTCGAGGACGACGGGGAAAGCCATGGCTGGCAGCAAGGCCATGCGCTATGGCTGGATTGGACCTTGCGCAGTGATAGCCAGCGCATCGACCTGACCATTACCCAGCGCGGCGATTTCCGCCCGGCCTGGCAAGCCCTGGCCGTCACTTTGCGCCCAGGCGAAACCCGGCCGTTGTACATCAATGGCCAGGCTACCGACCGTTACCCCCTGATCCGCCCGTAGACACAAGCGGACCTCGCCGCATCACGAACGCGCATGCCGCCGACGCGGCCTCACGGTCGCTGGGCCGTGGAAACTGTGTAGGACCGGGCGAAGCTCGGGAAGGGGCCCGCCAGGTCGATCGCGTTGTCCGCTTCCCGAGCTGGCGCCCGGTCCCACAACGGCACGCGCGAGCCTGGCGCGTGCATCGCCGACGCGGCCACGGCAACCCTGTGGGACCGGGCGAAGCTCGGGAAGGGGCCCGCC
>NZ_JAPYKM010000006.1:0-229902 GCF_029623465.1 Pseudomonas sp. RIT-To-2
TACATCTGTTTCGGGCCAGTTATGTCTGTGGCATTACCTGGGCCGCCTTGTTTGTTCGCTACAAATCTCCAGTGTACAAACAAGGCGGAACAGGTAATGCCACAGACATAATTGGCCCGAAACAAATGTGGGACCGGGCTTGCCCGGGAAGCGCCGCGCGGGCGGCGCTCGATCTCAAGGGCGCCAGAAAGCCCGAGACATGCGCCTGGTGGCCTTCATGCAATCTCCAGACATGCAGCCTCCATCCCTCCAAAAACCAAAAAGGGCAGGCCTACCGGCCCGCCCCTCCTTTCCCGTCACCCCACGCTACAGGCTAGGAAACGCAAACTGCGAAGCCTCATGGCTGGCCCGCTGCGGCCAGCGCTGGGTGATCGCTTTGCGCCGGGTGTAGAACCGCACCCCGTCCGGGCCATACGCATGCAAGTCACCAAACAACGACCGCTTCCACCCGCCAAAGCTGTGGTAAGCCACCGGTACCGGCAGTGGCACGTTCACGCCCACCATGCCTACCTCGATCTCGTCACAGAACAACCGCGCCGCTTCACCGTCACGGGTAAAGATGCAGGTGCCGTTGCCGTATTCGTGGTCATTGATCAGCGTCATCGCCGCTTCCAGGCTGTTCACCCGGACGATGCACAACACCGGGCCGAAGATCTCTTCCTTATAGATGCGCATCTCCGGGGTGACGTTATCGAACAGGCAGCCGCCCAGGAAGAACCCGTCTTCATTACCCGGTACCACCAGGCTACGGCCATCGACCACCAGTTTGGCGCCTGCCTGGACGCCGTCTTCGACGTAACCGGCGACCTTGTCACGGGCCTGGCCGGTGACAAGGGGGCCCATGTCCAGGCCACATGACGTGCCAGCGCCAATCTTCAGCGCCTTGATCTGCGGTACCAGCTTGGCCACCAGGGCGTCAGCCACCTGGTCACCCACGCACACGGCCACCGAGATGGCCATGCAGCGTTCGCCGCACGAACCATAAGCTGCGCCCATCAGCGCGCTGACGGCATTGTCCAGGTCGGCGTCGGGCATCAGCACGGCGTGGTTCTTCGCACCGCCCAGTGCCTGCACGCGTTTGCCGCGCTTGGTGCCTTCGCTGTAGATGTACTCGGCAATCGGCGTGGAGCCCACGAAGCTCAGGGCTTTGACTTCCGGTGCCTGGATCAGCGCGTCTACCGCTACCTTGTCGCCGTGCACCACGTTCAGCACGCCCGCGGGCAGGCCTGCTTCCAGCAGCAGTTGGGCAATGAACAGCGTGGAGCTTGGGTCGCGCTCCGACGGTTTGAGGATGAAGCAGTTACCGCAGGCGATGGCCAGTGGGTACATCCACAACGGCACCATGGCCGGGAAGTTGAACGGAGTGATGCCGGCGACCACGCCCAGGGGCTGGAAGTCGGACCAGGCGTCGATGTTCGGCCCTACGTTGCGGCTGTACTCGCCCTTGAGGATTTCCGGGGCCGCGCTGGCGTATTCGACGTTCTCGATGCCGCGTTTCAGTTCGCCGGCGGCGTCTTCCAGGGTCTTACCGTGTTCTTCACTGATCAACTGCGAGATTTTCCCTTCGTTCTGCTCCAGCAACTGCTTGAAGCGGAACATCACCTGGGCACGCTTGGCCGGTGGGGTATTGCGCCACGCCGGGAAGGCAGCCTTGGCCGAATCGATGGCCTGCTGCACGGTTTGCAGGTCGGCGAGCTGGAGCTTGTGGATAACCTGGCCGGTGGACGGGTTGTAGACGTCGGCGGTGCGGTCGCCGCCGGAAACCAGGTCACCATTGATCAGGTGCTGAATGCTGCTCATGTAGGACTCCTGAGGAATGCGCTGAAGAGCGGGTAGGCCCGCTCTTCTTATATAGAAGGATCAGTCGATGGCGTTGACGGCCTGGCCAACCGCGTCGAACAGGCGATCCAGGTCCTGGGCCTTGGCGTTGAAGGTAGGCCCGAACTGCAAGGTGTCACCGCCGAAGCGTACGTAGAAGCCGGCTTGCCACAGCTTCATCGAGGCCTCGTAGGGGCGCACGATGGCGTCGCCGTCACGCGGGGCCAGTTGAATGGCGCCGGCCAGGCCGAAGTTGCGGATGTCGACCACGTGCTTGCTGCCCTTGATGCCGTGCAAAACCTGCTCGAAGTGCGGTGCCAGTTCGGCGGCCTGTTGCACCAGGTTTTCCTTTTGCAGCAGGTCCAGCGCGGCCAGGCCAGCGGCGCAGGCCACCGGGTGCGCCGAGTAGGTGTAACCGTGGGGGAATTCCACGGCGTACTCAGGGGTGGGCTGGTTCATGAAGGTCTGGTAGATCTCGGTGCTGGCGATCACCGCACCCATGGGGATGGCGCCGTTGGTGACTTGCTTGGCGATGCACATCAGGTCCGGGGTGACGCCGAAGGTATCGGCACCGAACATGTTGCCGGTACGCCCGAAGCCGGTGATGACTTCATCGAAGATCAGCAGAATGTTGTGCTGGGTGCAGATTTCGCGCAGGCGCTTGAGGTAGCCAACCGGTGGTGGCAGTACACCGGCGGAACCGGCCATGGGCTCGACGATGACAGCGCCGATGTTCGAGGCGTCGTGCAGTTCGATCAGTTTCAGCAGCTCATCGGCCAGGGCGATACCGCCTTGCTCGGGGGCGCCCTTGGAGAAGGCGTTGGCGGCCAGCACAGTGTGCGGCAGGTGGTCGACGTCCATCAATTGGCCGAACATTTTGCGGTTGCCATTGACGCCGCCCAGGCTGGTGCCGGCGATGTTCACGCCGTGGTAGCCGCGGGCGCGGCCGATCAGCTTGGTCTTGGTGGCCTGGCCTTTCAGGCGCCAGTAGGCGCGCACGATCTTGACCGCAGTGTCGCAGCACTCGGAGCCGGAGTTGGTGTAGAACACGTGGTTCAGTTCACCCGGGGTCAACTCGGTGATTTTCTCGGCCAGCTGGAACGACAACGGATGGCCGTATTGGAAGGCTGGCGAGTAGTCGAGCACACCCAACTGGCGGGCCACGGCTTCCTGAATTTCCTTGCGGGTGTGGCCAGCGCCACAGGTCCACAGGCCCGACAGGCTGTCGTAGATCTTGCGGCCCTTGTCGTCGGTGAGGTAACTGCCCTCGGCTGCCACGATGATTCGCGGGTCGCGCTGGAAGCTTCTGTTCGCGGTGTAGGGCATCCAGTGGGCGTCCAGCTTCAACTGACTGGCGATTCCGTTAGGCGCGGTTTCCGGCATGTTCATCGTGCAAACCTCGATCGAGTGTTGAGGGGCGTTGTTGCAGCTACGTTGTCACGGCGCTAAAGTCTGAAAAACCCAACTCTTCTAATCTTTGGTTAGGCGATGACTAAACTATGAGCCGACGTCCCGATCCCCTGGCGCAGGTCAGCGATTTCGATATTCGCCTGCTGAAGATTTACCGCAGCGTGGTGGAATGCGGTGGTTTCTCTGCCGCCGAGAACGTGCTGGGCATTGGCCGCTCGGCGATCAGCCAGCAGATGAGCGACCTGGAGCAGCGCCTTGGCCTGCGCTTGTGCCAACGTGGCCGTGCCGGTTTTTCCCTGACCGAGGAAGGCCGCGAGGTGTACCACTCGGCGCTGCAACTGTTGAGCGCCATCGAGAGTTTCCGCACCGAAGTGAATGGCCTGCACCAGCACCTGCGCGGTGAGTTGAACATCGGCCTGACCGATAACCTGGTCACGCTGCCGCACATGCGCATTACCCACGCGCTGGCCCAGCTCAAGGACCGCGGCCCCGACGTGCGCATCCAGATCCGCATGATCGCCCCCAGCCAGGTGGAACAAGGGGTGTTGGACGGCAGCCTGCACGTGGGCGTGGTACCCCAGGCCAGTCCGCTGTCGGGGTTGGAGTACGCCCCGCTGTACAGCGAGCGTTCGCTGCTGTACTGCGCTGTCGGCCACCCGCTGTTCTATGCCGCCGATGCCGAACTGGACGATGAGCGCCTGAACCAGCAGGACGCCATCGCCCCGACCTTCCGCTTGCCTGCGCAGATCCAGGCCCATTACCAGGCGCTCCATTGCACCGCCAGTGCATCGGACCGCGAAGGCATGGCGTTTCTGATCCTGACGGGACGCTTCATTGGCTACCTGCCCGACCACTACGCCAGCTTCTGGGTGCAACAGGGCCGGTTGCGCGCCTTGAAACCCGCCGAGCGTTTCTATGACCTGAGCCTGTCCTGGGTCACCCGCAAAGGCAGGCGCCCACATTTGGTGCTGGAAAGCTTTCTGGAGAGTCTGGCGGCTACACGCTAGTGCACCCAGGGGGCATTGGGCACCCGCCGGGCCTCAAGGCACAGCATGATAAAAATCCGTCAATCCATTGATCTGCAAGGGCTGCAGGTCAAACATACATTTCAAACCTGAGCAGTTGGACAGCTTTTTGCAACAGGGAATGTCACCTGATACACGACCCTGTGCCGAGAGCCTCCCATGTCACCAGAATCATCGTCGCCCAACGAACTGATCTACGGCCTCAACGACCGCCCCAACCCCATGGCCGCCGTGCTCGCCGCGCTGCAGCATGTGCTGGCCAGCTTCGTGGGCATCATCACCCCACCGTTGATCATCGGGTCGGCCCTGGGCCTGACCGAGCACCTGCCCTACCTGATCAGCATGGCGTTGATGGTCTCGGGCATCGGTACCTTCATTCAGGCCCGCCGGCCCTTCGGTATCGGTGCCGGGATGATCTGCCTGCAGGGCACCAGCTTCGCCTTCCTCGGGGCTGTGTTGTCCGCCGGGTTCATGGTCAAGCAACGTGGCGGCAGCCCGGAAGACATCATGGCGATGATTTTCGGTGTGTGCTTCTTCGGCGCGGCGGTGCAGATCGTGCTCAGCCGCTTCATCGGCCAGTTGCGCCGGGTGATCACACCGCTGGTGACCGGCATCGTCATTACCCTGATCGGCATCAGCCTGATCAAGGTGGGCATGACCGACCTGGGCGGGGGCTTCAACGCGCCGGACTATGGCGCCCCCGGCAACCTGGCGCTGGGTGCGTTCGTGTTGCTGGTGATCATTTTGCTCAACCGCTCCAGCACGCCGTGGGTACGGCTGTCGGCGATCATCATCGGCCTGGCGGTGGGCTGCATCGCCGCCTGGTTCAGCGGCAAGCTGGTGCCCCAGGCCCTGCCCGCCCTGCCGCTGGTGAGCCTGCCGGTACCCTTCAAATTCGGTTTCAATTTCGACTGGGCAGCCTTCTTTCCGGTGGCACTGATCTACCTGATCAGCACCATCGAGACCGTGGGCGACCTGACCGCCAATTGCATGCTCTCACGCCAGCCCATCAGCGGGCCCGGCTATATCAACCGGCTCAAGGGCGGTGTGCTGGGTGACGGCATCAGCTGCATGCTGGCCGCGACCTTCAGCGCCTTTCCCAACACCACCTTTGCCCAGAACAATGGCGTGATCCAGCTTACCGGCGTGGCCAGCCGCTACGTTGGCCTGTACATCGGCGCGATCCTGTTCCTGCTGGGCCTGGTGCCGGTGATCGGCGCGGTGCTGCAGCAGATCCCCAAACCGGTACTGGGCGGCGCTACCCTGGTGATGTTCGGCAGTGTCGCGGCCGCTGGCGTGCGCATTCTGGCCCAGGGCCCGCTGGACCGGCGCAACATGCTGATCATCGCTACCTCGTTCGGCGTGGGCCTGGGCGTGGCCGCGCAACCGACCCTGCTGCACCTGCTGCCCAAGCTGGTACAGAACCTGTTCGACTCGGCCATCACCAGTGGCGGCATCACGGCCTTGGTGATGTGCCTGCTGCTGCCGGAGGGAAAGCCTGAGGCCAGCACGCCGCGGATGGAAAGCGAGCCGGTTGAAACTCACGTTTGAAGGTTTTCCCCCGCGGGCCTTGTCTGATTCGTGTGGGTGCGTTATCAACGCACCATGATGCACCCACACGATCTGTTCGGAACCGCCCCATGACCCTTGATGTCCCCGCACACAGCGCCCATGCCTCCGGCAAACCCGCCAGCCGTATCCGTCAGAAAAACGAAGAAACCATCATCAAGGCCGCTGAGGACGAGTTCGCTCGACACGGCTTCAAGGGCACCAGCATGAACACCATCGCCCTCAACGCCGGGCTGCCCAAGGCCAACCTGCATTACTACTTCACCAACAAGCTCGGCCTGTACATCGCGGTGCTGAGCAACATCCTGGAATTGTGGGACAGCACCTTCAACACCCTCACCGTGGACGATGACCCGGCCCAGGCGCTGACCCGCTACATCCGCGCCAAGATGGAATTCTCCCGGCGCCAGCCCCAGGCCTCACGCATTTTCGCCATGGAGATCATCAGTGGCGGCCATTGCCTGAACGAATACTTCAACCAGGACTACCGCGCCTGGTTCCAGGGTCGTGCCGGGGTGTTCCAGGCCTGGATAGATGCTGGCAAGATGGACCCCGTGGACCCCGTGCACCTGATCTTCCTGCTGTGGGGCAGCACCCAGCACTACGCCGACTTCGCCACGCAGATCTGCCGTGTCACCGGGCGCACGCGCCTGACCAAACAGGATTTCGAGGAAGCCGGCGAGCAACTGAGCCGTATAATCCTCAAAGGCTGTGGCCTTACCCCTGTTCAATGACTGTCTGCGCGGACCTGCCCTGAATGCCTTCTACCCTGCTGGGCCCTTGCGAATTTCGTGAAGAAATCCGCAAGAGCCGCTTCATCACCCTCGCCGCCCCCATCGGCAGCGTCGCCGACGCCCAGGCGTTCATCGACCAGCACAGCGTGCCCGACGCTACCCACAATTGCTGGGCATGGAAACTGGGCGAACAGTACCGCAGCAATGATGACGGCGAACCCGGCGGCACCGCGGGGCGGCCGATATTGGCGGCCATTGAAGCGCAGGACTGCGACCAGGTCGTGGTGCTGGTGATTCGCTGGTATGGCGGCATTCAGCTGGGCACCGGCGGCTTGGCCAGGGCGTATGGCGGCGGTGCCAACAAGTGCCTGCAACAGGCCGAGAAACGCGTGCTGGTCAGCCGCATCCCATTGCATTGTTCGTGCGCTTTCAGTGAGCTGGCGCTGGTGAAGTTGCGGGTGGCGGAACTGGACGGGTTGGTGGTGAGCGAAGACTTCACCGCCAACGGGGTGGATGTGCAGTTGGCCTTGGGGCGCGAGCGTGTGCCCCAGTTGCAACAGCAGCTAGCGGACCTGAGCCGCGGGCGGATCTTGCTGGAAACGACCGAATCACCCTGACTCCCACAGAACTGGCAGTGCTGGGACCGGAGTTGCCCACATCTACTGTGCACCCGGCTGTGGATAAGCTCTGCGCAAGCCCCGCCAGCCCTTGCAGAACAAGGCCTGCAGGGAATTGATCATTTTTTGATCATGCCGCTTGTCCACAGCCGAAATGAACGCCGGATCAACCACTTATACACAGTTAGCACCATTCGAAGATACTGCTTCCCGCCTTATACCCCGCCTTCCACGTTTCGCACAAAAACGGTGGAGCAATCTGTGGATAACCCGTGCAAGCCTGCGCTAGCCGCTGGCTGTGCCGTCATTTCAGGCAATTGATCGTTTTTTGACCAGCACCCTTCTGAGGCGACCCTGCCCCGTGCCGCCCAGCGTTGGTGCCCTGCAATACCCCGCTAGACGCCGCAGAGGCCCTGCCCAGCATTTCCTGACCCCCTGGCCAGGAAATTGCTTATGCAGCCACGTCCCTTTGCAACCGAGGCTGTCATGCCCAACCCTGCGAACACCCCGCGCCTGCAACTGCGCGGCATCACCAAGCGCTACCCTGGCTGCCTGGCCAACGACCAGGTCGACCTGAGCCTGCAACCGGGCGAGATTCGTGCGCTGCTCGGCGAGAACGGTGCCGGCAAAAGCACCCTGATGAAGATCATCTACGGCGTCACCCAGGCCGACAGCGGCAGTGTGCTGTGGCAAGGCCAGCCCGTGCACCTGCGCAACCCCGGCCAGGCCCGGCAATTGGGCATCGGCATGGTGTTCCAGCATTTTTCCCTGTTCGAAACCCTGACCGTGGCGCAGAACATCGCCCTGGCCATGGGCCCGGGGCAGACGCCGGCGCAACTTGAGCCACGCATTCGCGAAGTCTCGGCGCGTTACGGCATGCCGCTTGAGCCGGACCGGCTGGTGCACAGCCTGTCCATCGGCGAGCGCCAGCGGGTGGAGATCGTGCGTTGCTTGATGCAGGACATTCGCTTGCTGATTCTCGACGAACCGACCTCGGTGCTGACACCCCAGGAAGCCGACGATCTGTTCGTGACCCTGCGCCGCCTGGCCAGCGAAGGCTGCAGCATTCTGTTCATCAGCCACAAACTGGGCGAGGTACGCGCCTTGTGTCACAGCGCCACGGTACTGCGCGGTGGGCGCGTGTCGGGCCATTGCGTACCCGCTGATTGCACTGACCTGGAACTGGCGCGGCTGATGGTGGGCGATGCCGAAGGCCTTGTAGCGCATTACCCGAAGGCGCAAGGCGGTGCGCCGTTCCTGCAGGTGGCCGGACTGGACTGGACCAACCCCGACCCGTTCGGGTGTTCATTGCGCCAGTTGGACTTGCAGGTGAACAGTGGCGAGATCGTCGGTATCGCCGGCGTGGCTGGCAACGGCCAGGATGAATTGCTGGCCCTGCTCAGCGGTGAACAGCGGGCGCCAGCGCCTGCCAGCATCCGGTTCGCCGGCCAGCCCGTGGGGCACCTGCGCCCCGACCAGCGCCGCGCCCAGGGGTTGGCCTTCGTGCCGGCCGAGCGCCTGGGCCATGGTGCCGTGCCGGAGATGAGCCTGGCCGACAACGCCCTTCTCACTGCTTTCCAGCAAGGGCTGGTAGCCAAGGGCATGGTGCGCACCCGCAAGGTGCTGGCCCTGGCCGACGAGATCATTCGCCGCTTCGCGGTGAAAACGCCTGACGCCCAGGCCCCTGCCCGCAGCCTGTCAGGCGGCAACCTGCAGAAATTCATCCTGGGCCGCGAGATTCTCCAGCAGCCAAAATTGCTGGTGGCCGCCCACCCGACCTGGGGCGTGGACGTGGGCGCCGCCGCCACCATTCACCGCGCACTGATTGCCCTGCGTGATGCCGGCGCGGCGATCCTGGTGATCTCCGAAGACCTGGACGAACTGTTCCAGATCAGCGACCGCCTGGGCGCCCTCAGCGGCGGCCGCCTCAGCCCCTTGCAAGCCACCGCCGCCACTACCCAGGTGGAGTTGGGCGGCTGGATGGCCGGGCGCTTTGCCGATACCTCTACCCCCACGCCTGCCCTGGCCGGTTAACGGAGCCTTTCATGTTGCTTTCCCTCGAACCCCGCGGCCAGCAGTCGCGCCTGATGCTCTGGTGCTCACCGCTGCTGGCCGCGCTGCTGACCCTGGCGTGCGGCTCGCTGCTGTTCATTGCCTTGGGGCATGAGCCGCTGCCTACCTTGCACACCTTGCTGATCGAACCGGTCAGTGACCTGTACGGCGTCGGCGAACTGTTGGTCAAGGCCTTGCCAATCCTGATGTGTGCCCTGGGCCTGGCCGTGGCGTACCAGGCACGTATCTGGAACATCGGTGCCGAAGGCCAGTTGCTGATCGGCGCCTTGGGCGGCAGCGCGCTGGCGGTGAATATCATCGGCATGGACAGCCGGTGGGCCCTGGTGATGGTGCTAGTGGCGGGCACCCTGGCCGGGGCCGCGTGGGCCGGGCTGACGGCCTGGTTGCGCACCCATTTCAACGCCAATGAAATCCTTACCAGCATCATGCTCAACTACATCGCCCTGAACCTGTTGCTGTATTTCGTGCACGGTCCGTTGCGCGACCCGGCCGGCTTCAACTTCCCGCAGTCAGCCATGTTCGGCGATGCCAGCCGTCTGCCGCTGGTATTCGAAGGCGGGCGCCTGCACGCCGGGCTGTACTTCGCCCTGCTGGCACTGGTGGCGGTGTGGGTACTGTTGCAAAAAAGCTTCGTCGGTTTTCAGATCAAGGTCCTGGGCCTGGACCAGCGTGCCGCCGGTTTCGTCGGCTTTCGGGAAAAGCGTCTGGTGTGGCTCGCCTTGTTGATCAGCGGTGCGCTGGCGGGGCTCGCCGGTGTGTGCGAAGTCACCGGCCCCATTGGCCAGCTGGTGCCCCAGGTCTCACCCGGTTACGGCTACGCCGCCATCACCGTGGCCTTTCTGGGCCGCCTGAACCCCATTGGCATTGTGTTCTCCAGCCTGTTGATGGCCCTGCTATACCTGGGTGGCGAAAACGCCCAGATGGCCATGAACCTGCCCCAGGCCATTACCCAGTTGTTCCAGGGCATGATGCTGTTCTTTCTGCTGGCCTGTGACGTGCTGATCCTTTATCGCCCCCGCCTGAAGCTGCGCTGGGCCCGCCGTACCGCTGCGGTCGCAACCGCTGGAGCGCTGTGATGGATATCGACCTGCTGAGCAATATTCTCTTCGCCATGGTGCGCTGCGGCACGCCGCTGCTGTTGGTGGCGTTGGGTGAACTGGTGTGCGAGAAGAGCGGCGTACTCAACCTGGGCCAGGAAGGCATGATGCTGTTCGGCGCGGTGGTAGGTTTCATCGTCGCCTTCAGCAGCGGCAACCTGTGGCTGGGCGTGGTGCTGGCGATGGTCGCCGGCATGCTGCTGTCTTCACTGTTCGCCCTGGTGGCGCTGGTGTTCAATGCCAACCAGGTGGCCACGGGGCTGGCGTTGACCATCTTCGGCGTGGGCCTGTCGACGTTCGTGGGCGCGCCCTGGGTGGGCAAGCCGCTGACCGGTTTCGAACCGGTGGCCATCCCCGTGCTCAGCAGTATTCCGCTGCTGGGCCGCATGCTGTTTACCCAGGATGTGCTGGTGTACCTGTCGTTCGCCCTGTTCGCGCTGGTGGCCTGGGTCGTACTCAAAAGCCGGGTGGGGCTGATCGTCCAGGCGGTGGGCGAAAACCCTGACGCCGCCAGCGCCATGGGCCTGCCGGTGCTGCGGGTACGTACCCTGGCGGTGTTGTTCGGCGGGGCCATGGCGGGGCTGGCGGGGGCTTACCTGTCGCTGGCCTACACGCCCATGTGGGCGGAGAACATGAGCGCCGGCCGTGGCTGGATCGCCCTGGCGCTGGTGGTGTTCGCCAGTTGGCGGGTATGGCGGGTGCTGCTGGGGGCTTATCTGTTTGGCCTGGCCAGCATCCTGCACCTGGTGGCGCAAGGCATCGGTCTGTCGATTCCCTCCAACCTGCTGGCGATGCTGCCGTATGTGGCGACGATCGTGGTGCTGGTGCTGCTGTCACGCGATGCGGTACGCACCCGGCTGTATGCCCCGGTGTCGCTGGGCCAGCCGTGGCAGCCCGGGCATTGAGTTTAGCCGCGCCTGCAAGGGTCCACAGAGCGCCAGCAGTAGGGGTATGCTGGTGCTCTTTGCCTGCCAAGGAACCTCAATCATGAGCAAGAACGCATTGATCATCGGCGCTTCCCGCGGCCTGGGCCTGGGGCTGGTGCAGCGCCTGCAGGAAGACGGCTGGAACGTCACCGCCACGGTGCGCAACCTGCACGCCGCCGACGCCCTGCGCGCGGTGCCCGGGGTACGCATCGAGAAACTGGACATGGATGATGCCGGGCAACTGGCGGCCTTGAGCCAGACGCTGAAGGGCGAGACCTTCGACCTGCTGTTCGTCAACGCCGGGGTCAAGGGCCCCGCCGACCAGAGCGCGGACAAGGTCAGCCCGGAAGACATCGGCGCGCTGTTCTACACCAACGCCGTGGCGCCGATTCGCCTGGCGCGACACCTCAGCGGCCAGGTAAACCCCAAGGGTGGCGTGATCGCCTTCATGAGTTCGGTGCTGGGCAGCGTGACCATCCCCGACGCCGCGGACCTGGCACTGTACAAAGCCAGCAAGGCAGCGCTGAACTCCATGACCAGCACCTTCGTCAGCACCCTGGGCGACACCACGCTGACCGTGCTCAGCCTGCACCCGGGCTGGGTGAAGACCGACATGGGCGGCGAAGGCGCCGACCTGGATGTGGAAACCAGCACCCGCGGCCTGATCGACCAGGTCAACGCGTACGCCGGCAAGGGCGGCCACCACTTCGTGAACTATCGCGGCGACACCATCCCTTGGTAGTATGCCCACGCGCCTGACGGCGCCCCTGGATCAGCAGACAGGGCAATCACTGAGCTGGCTAACCTCAACGTACTTTCAGAGGAGCCGGCTCATGCCCGCACCCCGTATCTGGATCAAGAACCCCCTGGCCCTGTTCACCGGCAATGACCTCGACGGTCGCGGCGGCCTGGTGCTGCACGGCGGCCTGATCAGCGAAGTGCTCGCCGCCGGGCAACAACCCGCGCAACCGTGCGAGCAGGTCTTCGATGCCCGCGAACACGTGGTGCTGCCGGGACTTATCAACACCCACCATCATTTCTACCAGACCCTTACCCGCGCCTGGGCGCCGGTGGTCAACGAACCGTTGTTCCCCTGGCTGAAAACCCTGTACCCGGTATGGGCGCGGTTGACCCCGGAAAAACTGGCCCTGGCCAGCAAAGTGGCCCTGGCCGAACTGCTCCTGTCAGGCTGCACCACGGCGGCCGACCACCACTACCTGTTCCCCGACGGGCTGGAACAGGCCATCGACGTGCAGGTGGAAGTGGTACGCGAGCTGGGCATGCGCGCCATGCTGACCCGCGGTTCCATGAGCCTGGGCGAGGCCGACGGCGGCCTGCCGCCGCAACAGACCGTGCAGCAGGGCGAAGTGATTCTGGCCGACAGCCAGCGGCTGGTTGAGCGCTACCATCAGCGCGGCCCCGGTGCCCGTATTCAGATAGCCCTGGCGCCTTGCTCACCGTTTTCGGTCACGCCCCAGATCATGCGCGCCAGCGCTACCATGGCCGAACAGCTGGATGTGCGCCTGCACACGCACCTGGCCGAAACCCTGGACGAAGAAGACTTCTGCCTGCAACGCTTCGGCCTGCGCACGGTGGACTACCTGGACAGCGTCGGCTGGCTGGGCCCACGCACCTGGCTGGCCCACGGCATTCACTTCAACCCCGATGAAATCGCCCGCCTGGGCGCCGCCGGTACCGGCATCTGCCACTGCCCCACTTCCAACATGCGCCTGGCCTCGGGCATCTGCCCCACCGAAGACCTGCTGGCCGCCGGCGCGCCTGTCGGGCTGGGCGTGGATGGCTCGGCGTCCAATGATGCGTCGAACATGATCCTGGAAGCCCGCCAGGCCTTGTACCTGCAACGGTTGCGCTATGGCGCCAAGGCCATTACCCCGGAAAAGGTACTGGGCTGGGCAACACGTGGCTCGGCGCGGCTGCTGGGCCGCGATGACATCGGCGAACTGGCGGTGGGCAAGCAGGCCGACCTGGCACTGTTCAAGCTGGATGAGCTGCGCTTCTCCGGCAGCCATGAACCGTTGAGCGCCTTGTTGCTGTGCGGTGCCGACAAGGCCGACCGGGTGATGGTGGGCGGCCAGTGGCGGGTGGTCGACGGCCAGGTGGAAGGGCTGGACATGCAGGGCCTGATCGCTGACCACCGCCAGGCGGCCAGGGCTCTTGTCACCCCCCTGTGACCCCATGGAGTCCAGGTGGCTGGCGAACAAGATTTACAGCCCCAGGCACGCCAGCATGATGAAGGTAGCGAACAGCACGAAGTGGGTCATGCCTTCGATGGCGTTGGTTTCGCCGTCGTTGAGGTTGATGGCGCTGACGATCAAGGTCAGCGCCACCATCACCGTCTGCACCGGGGTCATGGCCATCTGGAACGGCTGGCCGGTGTACAAGGCCATGGCCTCCATCACCGGCACCGTCAGAATCACGGTCGACAACGAGGCCCCCAGCGCCACGTTCACCGTGGACTGCATGCGGTTGGCCAGGGCCGCGCGCAGGGCGGTCAGAATTTCCGGGGCCGCCGAGATGGCCGCGACGATGATGGCCATCAACACCGGCGGTGCGCCGCTGCCTTCCAGGCCGTAGTCCAGGGTCTTGGACATCACCTCGGCCAAGGCGCCGATTACCAGCACCCCGAACACCAGCGTGCCGACTGACAGCGGCAGGTTAACCGCAGGCGCCTGTGTCCCGTCGTTTTGCCGGCGCTTCTTTTTCGGGTAGCTGTAGCTGAAAAAATAACTGTGCGGCCCCACCTGCATGCGCAGGAACAAGGTGTAGAGCATCACGGTGGCGAAAATGGTGAAACCCGAATACAGCTTCCAGTCACCGTGGGGGATGAACTCGGGCACCACCATGGACACGCCCATGGCGGTCATGATCATGACCCCATAGGAACGCGCCGAATCATCGTTGTAGACCTGTTCGCCATGCTTGATGCCGCCCATCAGCGCCGACAGTCCGAGAATGCCGTTGATGTCCAGCATCACGGCCGAATAAATGGTGTCGCGCACAAGCGTCGGCGAGGCTTCGTTGCTCATCATGATCGCCAGGATCACCACTTCCACCAACACGGCCGACAGGGTCAGGATCATGGTGCCGTAGGGGTCGCCGACCTTCTCGGCCAGCAGTTCCGCGTGCTGGGCCACTTGCACCGAGGCGCAGACGATCGCCGCCACCAGCACCACGCCCGCCAGCAAGGCGATACCGTGGCCATGGCCAACCAATTGCGGCTCCAGCGGGTAGGCCGCGCACGTGACGATCAACGCCAGCAGCAGGTATTTCTCTTGCTTGAATAAAGTCAGCATCAGGGCGCTCAGCGTTTCAACCGTTGAGCTAGTGACTGTAGACCGGGGCAGATGGTTTCCCCCGCACCAGCACAAAGCAGTTCCCAGGCCCCTGCACCGAAGTGGGAGCGCCGCGCAACCCGCGGCAGCTGGCTTGCCAGCGCACTGTCGAGGCCAGAAGCGTTACGGCAAGCCCGCCCCCTGCAAATGCCAACAATGTTGTCCTGTTGGTCAATTATTTGCATTGCCCTTCGAGCCGTTCCACACCACAACAACATGGAGCTCGAACACACATGCAAAAACGCCCGTTGAAGACGCTGTTGGCCACCCTCGCCGCCGCCGTTGGCCTGGCGACCAGCCTGACCGCCAGCGCCGCCGACCCGCTGAAAATCGGATTTGTCTACGTGGGCCCCATTGGCGACCACGGCTGGACCTACCAGCACGAACTGGCGCGCCAGCAACTGGTGGCGCAGATGGGCGACAAGATCAGCACCAGCTATGTGGAAAACGTACCGGAAGGCGCCGACGCCGAGCGGGTGATCCGCAACATGGCCAAGGACAAGTACGACCTGATCTTCAGCACCTCATTCGGCTACATGAACCCCACCGCCAAGGTCGCCCAGCAATTTCCAAACGTGGTCTTCGAGCACGCCACTGGCTACAAGCAGGGCAAGAACCTGGGCACCTACCTGGCGCGCACCTATGAAGGGCGCTACGTGGGCGGCTTCCTGGCGGCGAAGATGACCAAGACCAGGAAGATCGGCTACGTCGCCTCCTTCCCTATCCCTGAAGTGATCCGCGACATCGACGCCATTCAACTGGCCTTGAACAAGTACAACCCTGGGACCGAACTGAAAGTGGTGTGGGTCAACTCCTGGTTCGACCCAGGCAAGGAGTCCGACGCCGCCAACGCCCTGATCGACCAGGGCGCCGACGTGATCTTCCAGCACACCGATAGCCCGGCACCGATCCAGACCGCCGAGCGCCGTGGGGTTTATGCCGTTGGCTACGCTTCGGACATGGCTCACTTCGGGCCGAAGGCGGTGCTGACCTCCATCGTCAACAACTGGACACCTTATTACACCCAGACCACCCAGCATGTGCTTGACCACACCTGGAAATCCGAGGACTACTGGGGCGGCCTGAAGGACGGCACCGTCGAGTTGCCGATCAGCGACATTGTCCCGGCCGACGTGAAGGCCGAAGCGGAAAAACTCATCGCCAGCATCAAGAGCGGCGAGTTCCAGCCATTTACCGGGCCCATCAAGGACCAGGCCGGCACCGTGAAGATCCCGGCGGGCAGTTCGGCCAGCATCGCCGACCTGGCGGGCATGAACTACTACGTCGAAGGCCTGAGCGCCAAGTTGCCACAATAACAATGCAACGGGCCGCCCCCATGGCGGCCCCACAGGACACTGCTGATGGAATCACTTCCGATCATCGACATCGCGCCCCTGTACTAGGCTGATCGCCAGGGCTGGCTGACGGTGGCCAACGCCATCGACCATGCCTGCCGGCACTGGGGCTTTTTCTACATTAAGGGCCACCCGATCAGCGCCGAACGCATCGGCCAGTTGCAAAGCGCCGCCCAGGCGTTCTTCGCCCTGCCCCTGGCAGACAAGCTGAGCATCGACATCACCCAGACCCGCCACCACCGCGGTTATGGCGCCATCGCCACTGAGCAGCTGGACCCCGAGCGGCCCAGCGACCTCAAGGAAACCTTCGACATGGGACTGCACCTGGCCGCCGAGCACCCGGACGTGCTCGCCGGCAAGCCGCTGCGCGGCCCCAACCGCCACCCTGAACTGCCGGGCTGGCAGGCCCTGATGGAGGGGCATTACCGCGACATGCAAGCGCTGGCGCAAACCCTGCTGCGTGCCATCGCCCTGGCGCTGGATATCGAGGAAGATTTCTTCGACCAGCGCTTCAAGGACCCGGTGAGCGTGCTGCGCATGATCCACTACCCGCCACGCCAGACCGCCAGTTCCGCTGATCAGCAAGGCGCCGGCGCTCATACCGACTATGGCTGCATCACCTTGCTGTACCAGGACAGCGCCGGTGGCCTGCAGGTGCGCAATGTGGACGGCCAGTGGATCGACGCGCCGCCCATCGAGGGCACCTTCGTGGTCAACCTCGGCGACATGATGGCGCGCTGGAGCAACGACCAGTACGTGTCCACCCCCCACCGGGTGATCAGCCCCCTGGGCGTGGACCGCTACTCCATGCCGTTCTTCGCCGAACCGCACCCCGACACCCGCATCGAATGCCTGCCAGGCTGCCAGGACATCAGCCGCCCGGCGAAATACCCGCCCACCACCTGCGCAGAATTTCTGCTGTCACGCTTCGCCGATACCTATGCCTACCGGCGCGAACAGGCCGAGGTGATCTGAACCGGCTGGTCAGGTTATCGCTCATGCGGGCGATAACCTCTGTAGAATGCGGCCCATTGCACTTCAAGAGACACCTTTATGTACGATTGGCTCAACGCCCTGCCCAAGGCAGAACTGCACCTTCACCTGGAAGGTTCCCTGGAGCCCGAGCTGCTGTTCGCCCTGGCCGAACGCAACAAGATCGCCCTGCCCTGGAATGACGTGGAAGCCCTGCGCGGCGCCTACGCGTTCAACAACCTGCAGGAATTCCTCGACCTGTACTACCAGGGCGCCGATGTACTGCGCACCGAGCAGGACTTCTACGACTTGACCTGGGCGTACCTGCAGCGCTGCAAGGCGCAGAACGTGATTCACACCGAGCCGTTCTTCGACCCGCAGACCCACACCGACCGCGGCATCGCGTTCGAAGTGGTACTGAACGGCATCACCCAGGCCCTGAAAGATGGCCACCAGCAACTGGGCGTCAGCAGCGGTCTGATCCTCAGCTTCCTGCGCCACCTGAGCGAGGAAGAAGCCGAGAAAACCCTGGACCAGGCGCTGCCATTCCGTGACGCGTTCGTGGCCGTGGGCCTGGACAGCTCGGAAATGGGCCACCCGCCCAGCAAGTTCAAGCGCGTGTTCGACCGCGCCCGTGGCGAAGGCTTCCTGACCGTGGCCCACGCCGGCGAAGAAGGCCCGCCCGAGTACATCTGGGAAGCCCTGGACCTGCTCAAGATCCAGCGGATCGACCACGGCGTGCGCGCCATCGAGGACGAACGCCTGATGCAGCGCATCATCGACGAGCAGATCCCGCTCACCGTGTGCCCGCTGTCCAACACCAAGCTGTGCGTGTTCGACCACATGAGCCAGCACAACATCCTCGACATGCTGGAGCGCGGCGTGAAGGTGACGGTCAACTCCGATGACCCGGCCTACTTCGGCGGCTACGTGACCGAGAACTTCCACGCGCTGTACACCGACTTGGGCATGACCCAGGACCAGGCCAGACGCCTGGCGCAGAACAGCCTGGATGCGCGGCTGGTCAAGCCGTAAGCAGTGCGGCGCCCGGTCCTGCAGATTCAGGCAGGACCGGGCGAAGCTCGGGAATAGCGATTCAAGGCTGGGTCAGTTCTTCCAGCGTGCGCCCCCGGGTTTCCACCCCGAACAACCACACCACCAGCGCCGCCACGGCGAAGCACAATGCCCCCAGGGCAAACACCCCGCCTTGCCCCGTCAACGGAAATACCAGCCCCGTCACCATCGGCCCCAACAGCGAGCCCACGCGGCCGATCGCCGACGCAAACCCCGAACCGGTAGCCCGCGATGACGTGGGGTACAGCTCAGGCGTGTAGGTGTACAGCACCGCCCACATCCCGAACAGAAAGAACTGCATCAGCAGCCCCGACGCAATCAGCAAGCCCACGTTGCCGCCAAATACTGCGCTCTGCCCATACACGAACGCCATGGCACCCCCGCCCAGCAAGGTCAGCACGCAGGTCGGCTTGCGCCCCCAGCGCTCTACCAGCCAGGCCGCCATCAGAAAACCCGGTATCCCGCCCAGGGAAATCAGCACGGTGTAATACACCGACTGGGTTACCGCGAACCCCGATTGCTGCAACAGGGCCCCCAGCCAGGACGTCAGGCCATAGAACCCCAGCAACGCAAAGAACCACAGGCTCCAGATCATCAACGTGCGCTGGCGATAAACCGGTGACCACAGCGCCCCGAAGGCTGCGAAAAAACCCGTCGGTGCCGCGGCCTGCCGTGCCATGGCCACAGGTTCAGGCAACGGCGCACCGCCCAGCGAACGCTGCACCCGAGCCTCGATACCCGTCAGCACCTTGTCCGCCTCCGCATGCTGGCCCGAGTGCTCCAGCCAGCGTGGCGACTCGGGAATGAAGAAGCGAACCGCCAGCACGAACACTGCCGGTATCGCCAGCACCAGGAAAATGGCGCGCCAGCCAATCAACGGCAACAGGCAATAGGAAAGCACCCCGGCGGCCACGAACCCCAACGGCCAGAAGCCATCCATCAGCGCGATATAGCGGCCCCGTTCGCGGGCCGGAATCAGTTCAGACAGCATCGACTGGGCAATCGGGAATTCCATGCCCATGCCAATACCCAACAGCACCCGAAACAATGTCAGCGTTTCCAGTTCCTGCGCCGTGGAGCACAGGTAGCTGGCCACCCCCCAGAGCACGATGCTCCATTGGAACACCGGCTTGCGCCCGAAACGGTCGGCCAGCATGCCGGACAGCGAAGCCCCCAGTACCATGCCGAAAAAGCTGGAACTGGCCAGCACGCCTGCCTGGGCGCTGGTCAGGCCGAACTCGGCTTTGATCGAACCCAACAGGAACGTCATCATGGCCAGGTCCATGGAATCGAACAGAAACGCGAGCGCGATGACGACGAAGATCAGGCGGTGGTAACCACTGACGGGCAGCCGCTCCAGGCGCTCCGCCGCGGTGAAACCGTGGATGGGCATAGGCGTGTTCCTCGCTAGCAGTGAGCCGTGCCACGAGTGTGCGGGAATGACCGGGCTGCCTATGTCTGACAGCGACGCCGCTCCCCCTGTAAACGACGCCGACAGCGCTGGGCCGAAGGCGTCCCCCTGCGGGCTAGACTACTTCGGGCCGCTCGCTCTCCTGGGCGATTCTGCCGATTTCCCGCAAGCCGGCCTGGCTCAGGTGCAACAGGCGTGACTCATCACTGGTGCGCAGCCAGCCAGACTGCAGGAACAACGTCAGCAGGCTGGCGCCCAAGGGCCCCCCTATATGGGGCCTGGCGTTGCTCCAGTCACTGCAGGGGCACGCGGCACGCTCCAGGGGGCTTGCCAGCGCTTGAATGTAGATACCGTGGCGCGCCAACTGCTGCACGCCCTTTTGAGTGACCTCTACGCGTTGGTCGTGCTGCTCCACCCAGCCGGCATCCAGAAAGCGCTGGAACAGCTCCACCGCCAGTTCGCCCCCCAGATGGTCATGGCATAAACGCGCCTTGCGCATGGCATGGGAAGCCACGGGCAGGCCCACTGGCACTTGATCGCCCGGCCCGTCGACGCAGCCAGAACAAACACTGGCCAATGCCTCCACCGCCGTGCCGACCTGCGGCGTGGCCAACTTGAAAAAGCGCTTGCGCCCCCGTGGTTCCAGTTTCAACAAGCCGCCCGCCGCCAGACGTGCCAAATGGGCACTGGCCGAAGAAGGCGTCAACCCGGTCAAGGTCGCCAACTCTTCCGACGCACGCGCGGAGCCATCGATCAGCGCCCAGATCATCGCACTGCGCTTGGGGTCGGCAAGCAACAAAGCGATACGGCTGATGCTCGGTGCATATTCCATGTAATAACTCCCTGTCGAAACATTCGTCTATTCGGCCGCTGAGGTCAGCGACCACTAAAACAGCTCCAACGAAAGAGGTTACAAACGCCAGGAACGGGTAACTTCAGCGTGGTATGTTTACCAATTGTTAGCAAACACTATCGACCGATCAAGACAGCCCGCCTATGGGCGCTTGTTCCGGCCACCTGCTTGGTCGGCCGAGGGCTGTCCTCTCTCGGTGGCAATGGCTGCCCTAGGGATTATAAGCGTACGAATTTGCTCAAGTTCGCATGAGCGGCAAAAGGATGGCAGCCTGGCGGCAAGGTTTCCCAAGGAGAGCAACTGCACAGGGTGTCATAAATACTTTCAAAGTTGCTTTGATCGGATCACAAGCGAGAAGAATCAATGCCCTGACAGCCAATGAATTTACTCGCTCTTTGTTCACTGGGAGTAAATACCTACAACCAACGTTAAAAAAACTGGCAGAACAAGTCTGTAGTGAACTACGCGCCAGGATAATCTTTGGACAGTTCGGTACACCCTTTTCTGACTCTTTCGTGTAATACCTTGACTGATTTGCTCAGTTGAGCCCGGTGGGCACACAACAGGTTCAGGGGGGTTCTTTCGCCGGCCAAGTGCGGCATGACCACTTCGAGGCGGCCCGCCATGACGTCATTGGCCACGTCCAGCCAGGACTTGTAGGCGATGCCCATGCCCGCCAATGCCCAGCGCCGCACCACATCGGCGTCGTCGCTGAACCGATCGCCACGAACCGTCAGACCCACTTCGCGGCGGCCATCGCCGAAACGCCAATGCTCATGCACACGCCCACCCAGCATGAACAGCAGGCAATTGTGCTGCGCCAACTGTTCCACCTGGCGCGGCCGGCCATGGGCCGCCAGGTAGCCCGGTGATGCGCACAGCACCCGGCGGTTGTCGGGGCTGACCGGCAGTGCCACCAGGCTGGAGTCCTCGGGCTCGCCGTAACGCAAGGCAAGGTCCACGGGCTGGCGGAACAGATCGGCGATTCGGTCCCCCAGCAGCAGGCGCACCGACAAGTCCGGGTATCGCTGCTGCAGATCATCCAGCCAAGGCAGCAGCACGTTGCGGCCAAAATCCGAGGGTGCCGACAGTTGAATGAGGCCGCCCGGCTGTTCCTGGCCGCGCGCCAGCACCTGGCGGCCTTCTTCCAGGCTGGCCAAGGCGGTGCGTGCGTACTCCAGAAAGCCCTCGCCTTCGGCGGTCAGGCGCAGGCTGCGCGTGGAACGCGCCAGCAGGCGGGCGCCCAACTGCGCCTCGATACGCTTGAGCGCCGCGCTGGCGACCGCGGGCGACAGGTCCATGCCCCGAGCCGCGGCCGAGAGGCTTCCGAGGTCGGCGGCACGCACGAAGAGTTGCAGGTCATCAAATCGGAGCATGGTCATTATCAAAAAAATGTTGAAAGAGATTGGGGTTTTAGCGGGTTTTACCTTGCCTGGAAATAGCCAATCATGGGCGCACTGTTTTCACGCCCGTCCGGAGCTACACATGAAAGCCATTGCCTACTACGCCTGCCTGCCTATCAACGACCCCGCCGCGTTGCAGGACGTTGACCTGCCCGCCCCGCAACCCGGCCCCCGTGACCTGCTCGTGGAGGTCAAGGCCATCTCGGTGAACCCCGTGGACACCAAAGTGCGGCAGAACGCTGCGCCAGAGCAGGGCGCGGCCAAGGTGCTGGGCTGGGACGTGGCCGGTATCGTGCAAGCCGTGGGGGCCCAGGTCAGCCTGTTCAAACCCGGTGACCGCGTGTATTACGCCGGCTCCATCGCCCGCGCCGGGGGCAACAGCGAACTGCATGTGGTGGACGAGCGCATCGTTGGGCACATGCCAGCCAGCCTCGGCTTCGCCGACGCGGCCGCGTTGCCACTCACCGCCATCACCGCCTGGGAATTGCTGTTCGAACGCCTGCAGGTAGCCGAGGGCAGCGCCAGCGAAGGCCAGAGCCTGCTGATCGTGGGTGCCGCTGGCGGCGTGGGGTCTATCCTGACGCAACTGGCGCGCCAGCTCACTGGCCTGACCGTGATCGGCACCGCCTCGCGGCCGCAAACCCAGCAATGGGTGCGCGACCTCGGCGCCCACCACGTCATCGACCACAGCCAACCGTTGAGTGCCGAGCTCAAGCGCCTGGGCCTGGGGCCGGTCACCCACGTTGCAAGCCTGACCCAGACCGACCAGCACCTGGCTGAGCTGGTGGAAGCGTTGGCACCCCAGGGCCGCCTGGCGCTGATCGACGACCCCAAGAGCCTCGACGTGAGCTTGCTCAAGCGCAAAAGCCTGTCGTTGCACTGGGAGTTCATGTACACCCGTTCGCTGTTCGAGACGCCCGACATGATCGAACAGCACCACTTGCTTGACCGCGTGGCCGACCTGGTCGACGCCGGTACCTTGCGCACCACCGTAGGCGAGCACTTCGGCCGTATCGAGGCGGCCAACCTGAAGCGCGCCCACGCCCTGCTGGAAAGCGGCAAGGCCCGTGGCAAGATCGTGCTGGAAGGGTTCTGAACCTGACCGACGGTGATGCGCCAGCATGACCGTCAGACCAAAGGTTGCCATGGGTCAACCCGGGGTCGGTGGGCAGCGCTACACTTGAGGCCTCTGACCCCCGGAGGAATCAGCCATGAAGATAGTGCTTACGGAACTCGCCAGGGAACATGGCAGCCACTGGCAAGTACGCCTGGACCAGCATGTGGTGACCTTTCGCAGCGAGGCCGAAGCCCGGGCGTTCATCCAGACCCTGGAATCGCGCCTCGCCGCGCCGCACCGGCTACCCTACCGCCAACAGCGCGTGGCTCAGTGAGCCTGGCGCGAACGTCGTACCCACTGCGTCACCTGTGACAACACCACGGCCAGCAGGCCACAGCCGCTGATCACCAGTGCCATCGGAATGGCGCTGCCGTCGTAGAGCGCGCCGACCAGGGATGCGGAGCCGGCCGCCACGCTGAACTGCAGGCAACCCAGCAGCGCCGAAGCGCTGCCGGCGCGCGCGCCCTGGCCATTCATGGCGCAGGCCGAAGCGTTGGGAATGATGCAGCCGAGGCTGGCGATACAGATGAACAGTGGAACCAGCAATGGCCATAGCGCAGCGGGGTGCATCGCGCTGACCGCCAGCAGGCACAAGGCCGCCGCCAGGTAGACCCACACCGCCCGCGTCAGCAGGTAAACCGGGCCGCGCTTGGCCAGCATGCGCGCATTCACCTGGGCCACCAGGATGAAGCCCGCGGCGTTGCTCCCGAACAGCCAACCGTAATGCTCGGCGGGCACCCCATACAGTTTGATGAAGACGAATGGCGAACCCGCCACGTAGGCAAACATGCCGGCCATGGCGATGCCACCGGTCAGGGCATTGCCCAGGAACATCGGCTCCTTGAGCAGACGCACGTATTGCCCCAGTGCCCCACTCAATGGTTGGCGCGGGTGATGTGCCGGCATGCTTTCCGGCAGGCCTCGGAATACCGCCACCCCACACAGGGCGCTGAACAGCGTCAGCAGGCCGAAGATCCATTGCCAGCCCCAGGTGTTCACCAGCAGGCCACCGAGCATTGGCGCCAGAATTGGCGCCAGGCCCATCACCAGCATCAACTGGGAAAACACTTTGGCCGACCCCACCGCGTCGCACTTGTCGCTGACAATGGCGCGCGACAGCACCATGCCGGCGCAGCCACCCAGGGCCTGAATGAAACGTGCCGCGATCAGCGCGTCCAGGTTGGGGGCAAAGGCGCAGGCCAGGGACGCCAGGGTAAACAGCGCCACACCCGACAGCAGCGGTACCCTGCGGCCGAAACGGTCGGCGATGGGACCGTAGGCCAACTGGCCGATGGACAGGCCGAGGAAATAGGCCGCCAGGGTCAGTTGAACGTGCTGCTCATCGGTACCGAATGCCTTGGCCATGGCCGGGAAGCCCGGCAGGTAGAAGTCGATGGCCAGCGGCCCGAATGCGCTGAGCGCGCCGAGAATGAGGATGGTTCTGAAGTTCATTGAGGGTCCAGTACAGCCTTGAGGGCAACGTTGCAGTTTACCTGTTCTGGCCCCTCAGCGCGAAAAGCGCGACCCTATGCCGCTCAGCTCACGCTATAGCCTTCTTCCTTGATTGCCTCGGCAATCACGGCAGCCGGTTGCTGGCTTTCCACGCGCACCTTGGCGCCTGCCAGGTCGACTTCTATTACCGCCGCCGGGTCGAGAGCCTGCACGGCATGGGTGACGGCCTTGACGCAGTGCCCGCAGGTCATGCCTTGAACGTTGAACTCTTGCATGCTGATGCCTCCTGAGACGAGATGAAGGTATAGCTTCAACCTTGCCATCATGACAAGGTCAAGTTCTGCCGTTACCTGCCGGGCTGGAAATTAGCGGCTGGCTCCGCCAAGCTGGGGCATCGATGATTCATACAGCAGGAGCAACGCGCCATGCGCAGGTCCCTTTTCCGCCTGATGGGCATCCTGGGGTTGACCACCCTGTCACTCTGGGCCCAGGCCGAGAGCGTTCAAGATTACAGCGTGCTGATCGTTTCCCGTGAACGCCTGGAAGTCGGCACCCCTTGCGAGCTGGGCATCTATATCGGTGACAACAAGGTCGGCCGCCTGTTTCAGGAGCAGGAAGTGTCCTTCAACCTGCCGCCCGGCAAGGTGGTGGTGCGTCTGATGCAGGAGCCGGGACAGGCGCCTGGCTGCGCGCCCGGCCTGCCGGCCCCCAATGCCACGGCCATCGACTTGCGTGCCGGGCAGGTGCAGAAATACCGCATTGCCAATGGCCCCAATGGCATGTACCTCAAGCTCGCGCCGCCAGACCAGTACTGAACGGCGCTTGACCTTGCCAAGGTGGCAAGGTTGATTCTAAGGTCCTCTGCCAAGGAGGACCTTCCATGCCCAATGCCCTTACCCTCGAATTGCCCATCAGTGGCATGACCTGCGCCAGTTGCGCAGGCCGCGTCGAGCGTGCCCTGAACAAAGTGGACGGGGTGAAGCAGGCCAGCGTGAACCTGGCCAGCGAGCGTGCCCACGTTGAGTTGTCGGCAGCCCTGGACCCGGCGCGCCTGATCGCCGCCGTGGAAAAGGCCGGCTACAACGCCAGCCTTCCCGACACCCCGCCTGCCGACCCCGCACCGGCGCTGCACCGCGAGCGCCTGGCCCTGGCCGCCGCCCTGCTGCTGGCCCTTCCGCTGGTGGCGCCGATGCTGGTGCAGCCCCTGGGGCTGGACTGGATGTTGCCAGCCTGGCTGCAATGGGCGCTGGCCACCCCCGTGCAATTCATTCTGGGCGCCCGTTTTTACGTGGCTGCTTTCAAGGCCGTACGCGCCAAGGCGGGCAACATGGACCTGCTGGTAGCCTTGGGTACCAGCGCGGGTTACGGCTTGAGCCTGTACGAATGGGCACGTGCCCCCAGCGGGAGCATGCCGCACCTGTATTTCGAGGCCTCGGCAGTTGTGATCGCCCTGGTGCTGCTGGGCAAACACCTGGAAAGCCGGGCCAAGCGCCAGACGGCCACAGCCATCCGCGCACTGGAGCAACTGCGCCCGGAACGCGCGATGCGTTTGCGCGATGGCGTTGAGCACGAGGTGGCCATCGGTCAATTGCGCCTGGGTGACCAGGTGGTGGTGCGCCCTGGCGAACGCTTTGCCGTCGACGGCCATGTGCTGGAAGGCCGTAGCCACGCCGATGAGTCGCTGATCAGCGGCGAAAGCCTGCCAGTGCCCAAACAGGCAGGCGACCGGGTGATCGGCGGTGCCATCAACGGCGAGGGGCGCCTGGTGGTAGAGGCCACGGCGCTGGGCGGCGAAAGCGTGCTGGCCAAAATCATTCGCCTGGTGGAAGACGCTCAGGCCGCCAAGGCGCCAATTCAGAAACTGGTGGACCGGGTGAGCCAGGTGTTTGTCCCCGTGGTACTGGTCGTGGCGCTGGCAACATTGGTCGGGTGGTGGCTACAGGGTGCGCCGCTGGAAGCGGCCATCATCAACGCCGTGGCCGTGCTGGTGATCGCCTGCCCTTGCGCCTTGGGCCTGGCCACCCCCGCGGCGATCATGGCGGGTACCGGCGCCGCGGCGCGCCACGGTATTCTGATCAAGGACGCCGACGCCCTGGAGCGCGCCCATGCCGTGACCCGCGTGGTGTTCGACAAGACCGGCACCCTGACCTCCGGCAGCCCGACACTGGTGCACCTCAAGGCCATGGCCGGCGACGACACCCGCGTGCTGGAAAGGGCGGGCAGCCTGCAACGCGGCAGCGAGCACCCGCTGGCCCATGCCGTGCTGCAGGCCTGCGAGCAACGCGGTATCAGCGTGCAAAGCGCCCAGGACGTACAGGCCTTGGGCGGCCGTGGCATCACCGGAACCGTAGAGGGCCACTCGCTGGCCCTCGGCAACCAACGCCTGCTGCACGACCTGGGCCTGGACGGCGGCGTGCTGCTGGCCGACGCCCAGGCCTGGGAAGCCGAAGGGCGTACCCTGTCATGGCTGCTGGAGCAAGGCGCGCAGCCGCGTGTGCTGGGCCTGCTGGCTTTTGGTGACAGCCTCAAGCCCGGTGCGGGTGATGCGGTGGCGCAATTGGCGGCACGCCACATCAGTAGCCACCTGCTCACCGGCGACAACCAGGGCAGCGCCCGGGTGGTGGCCGACGCCCTGGGCATCGCCGACGTGCATGCCCAGGTACTGCCAGCCGACAAGGCCGCCACGGTGATGCGCCTGAAGACCGACGGCGTGGTGGCCATGGTCGGTGACGGCATCAACGATGCCCCGGCGCTGGCCGCCGCTGACATCGGCATTGCCATGGGCGGCGGCACCGACGTGGCCATGCAGGCCGCAGGCATTACCCTGATGCGTGGCGACCCGCGCCTGGTGCCGGCGGCACTGGACATCAGCCGGCGCACCTATGCGAAAATTCGCCAGAACCTGTTCTGGGCTTTCGTGTACAACCTGATCGGCATTCCGCTGGCCGCCTTCGGGCTGCTCAACCCGGTGCTGGCTGGCGCGGCCATGGCCCTGTCCAGTGTCAGTGTGGTCAGCAACGCCTTGCTGGTCAAGACCTGGAAGCCTGAGAAGGAATGACCCCCATGAACATGAATATCGGCCAGGCGGCCCGGCACAGTGGCCTCAGCGCGAAGATGATCCGCTACTACGAGTCCATCGGGCTGCTCAAACCCGCCCTGCGCACCGACAGCGGCTACCGCCTGTACCAGGATGACGACCTGCATACCCTGGCGTTCATCAAGCGTTCGCGGGACCTGGGCTTTTCCCTGGAAGAAGTGGCGCAGTTGCTGACCCTGTGGCAAGACCGAGGGCGCGCGAGCGCCGACGTCAAGGCGCTGGCCCACCGGCATATCGACGACTTGAACCGGCGCATCGCCGAACTCACGGGGTTGCGCGATACCTTGCAGAACCTGGCGTCGCACTGCCAGGGCAATGACCGGCCCGACTGCCCGATCCTCGCGGACCTGGCTTCGGGTGGCTGTTGTCACTGATGAACCGCAGCTGTTCACGCCCCTCCCCTGCGGGCCCGGGCGAAGCTCGGAAAGCGAGCGTCGCCCGGGCCCGCAGGGGCTCAGGCGCTCTGCCTGGTTATTGCAACCAGGGCGGCGGTGGTTCCTCGGCCTTGGCCGGGGGGGCGTCGTCGGCCTTGCGCGCCGCCTGGCGGCGGACTTCGTCAAGGCGGGCTGCTTCGATCTCGCGGATGACGCTGTTGACGTCAGCCTCGGTGTCGTCATCGGCGAACTGCCCGGTCAACACGCTGGCAGGGTGCAGTTTGCCTTCCTCGTACAACGCCCACATTTCCCGGGCGTAACGGGTGTCGCGCAACTCAGGGGCGAAACGGCCGAAATAGCTGGCCATGTTGCCCACGTCACGCTCCAGCATGCTGAACGCGTGGTTGTTGCCCGCCGCATCCACCGCCTGGGGCAGGTCGATGATCACCGGCCCGTCCGGGCCCAGCAACACGTTGAACTCCGACAGGTCACCGTGCACCAGGCCAGTGCACAACATCAGCACGATCTGGCGTATCAAAAATTCGTGGTACTCGCGCGCCTGTTCCGGGTCCAGTTCCACGTCATTGAGCCGTGGCGCTGCATCGCCGTATTCGTCGGCCACCAGCTCCATCAGCAGCACGCCTTCGAGGAAGTCGAACGGCTTGGGCACCCTCACGCCCGCACTGGCCAGGCGGAACAATGCCGCCACTTCGGCGTTCTGCCAGGCTTCTTCGGCTTCCTTGCGGCCAAACTTGGAGCCCTTGGCCATGGCCCGGGCCTGGCGGCTGTTACGCACCTTGCGGCCTTCCTGGTACTCGGCCGCCTGACGAAAACTTCGTTTGTTCGCCTCCTTGTAGACCTTGGCACAGCGCAGCTCTTTGCCACAGCGCACCACATAGACCGCTGCCTCTTTACCACTCATGAGTGGGCGCAGCACCTCGTCGACCAGACCGTCTTCGATCAGGGGTTCAATGCGTTTTGGAGTCTTCATCAGCTTTTATTGTGGGTCCTTTGTTACCAAACACGCGGAATGCACTCGTTCTGCGGCCATCCTCTCACAGTGACGCCACAATGCCGACTTTTCCCGAGCAAAGGCAATGCCAGGCACTGTAAGCAGTTTTGACCGCTGAAGCGTTTGACCCGCGGCGCCTCGAAAATTCAGCTCAATTTTCTGGTATACCAGCCGACAATGACACCACAGGCCCCTGATACCCATAACGCCTGAGCTGCACCTTTTTGTTTTCGATGAACTGCCCCTTTTATAAATAAAAAAGCTTGTGGAGCGCGGATGAACATCAAACAGAAACTGACCTGGGCGTTCGCGGTGATCGCGTGCCTGCCCATCGTAGTGGTCGCCACACTGGTCATCGTCAACCTGCGCAGCGATGCGCGCACGGGGTTCGTCGACGGCAGCAGCCGCGAGATCCGCCAGGTGGCCAACGCCATGCAGCTGTTCTTCGACGGTATCAGCCAGAACGTCGATTTCCTGGCCTCGCACCGGTTGGTCAAGGACGCCGATGCCAGCATCAAGAACTACATGGGTGCCAACGCCCCTGACGTCCCCATGGGCGAGAAGGACAAGCAACTGTTCGACTTCTTCGCCAGCCTGGCGGCCAGCCACCCCAACTATTCCTACGTGTCGTACGGCACCAGCGCCGGCGGCTATGCCTTCTGGCCTGGCGACCCGAAAATGGCCAACTACGACCCGCGCCAGCGCCCCTGGTACAAGACCGCCATGGCCAACCCCGGGAAAACCCTGCGCACCTCGGCCTATTACTGGGCAGGCGACGACGCCGTGCTGGTGAGCACCGTGCGCGCCGTGGCCAACCAATTGGGCAGCCAGGGTGGGGTGGTCAACATCGACGTGTCGCTCAAGGGCCTGACCGAAATCGTCAAGCAGATCAAGCTGGGTGAAAGCGGCTACCTGATGCTGATGGAGCGCGACGGGACGGTACTGGTGGACCCCAAGCAGCCAGAACACAACTTCAAACCGCTGGGTGACCTTGGCGAGGGGTATGCCCAACTGGCCAAGGCCGGCAAGGGGCTGGTGGAGGTGCAGATCAATGGCGAACGCTACATGGCCAACGTCTGGCCCTCGGAGCAACTGGGCTGGACCTTCATCGGCCTGATCAAGCAGAGCGAAGTGATGAGCTCGGCTACCCAGTTGACCTGGCTGATTGGCGGCATCGCCGCGGTGCTGGCAATCATCTTCGCCGTGGTGGGCGCCAGCTTCGCCACCCTGATCGTGCGGCCGATTCGCAGCGTGGCCAGTGGCCTGGAAGGCATTGCCCAGGGCGAAGGCGACCTGACACAGAGCCTGACCATTCGCGGGAACGACGAAACCGCGCAACTGGCCAACTGGTTCAACCAGTTCCTGGGAGCCATCCGCAGCCTCATACAGCATATCGGCGGCGCGGCGGCGAAGATCCTCGCCAGTTCTGCCAACTCCACGCAGGTCTCGGCCAACATGGCTGACGCCGCGGGGCGCCAGCGCGAGGCGGTGGACATGGTCTCCACCGCGTTCCATGAAATGGTCGCCACCGCCAACGAGGTGGCGCGGTCTTGCAGCCAGGCCGCCGACTCCGCCGACAGCGGTCAGCGCCAGGCACGCGAAGGCCAGCAACAGATTGATGCGGCGGTGAACAGCGTCGACCGCCTGAGCCAGGAGATCGAGCAGTCGGCCCTGTCCATCGCGCAACTGGAGCGTGACAGCAACGATATCCAGTCGATCCTGGGCACCATTCGCTCCATCGCCGAGCAGACCAACCTGCTGGCGCTCAACGCGGCCATCGAGGCGGCTCGGGCTGGCGAGCAGGGCCGAGGTTTTGCCGTGGTGGCCGATGAGGTGCGGGCACTGGCCAAGCGCACCGCCGACTCAACGGCGGAAATCGACGGGCTGCTGGGCACCCTGGCGCAGCGCACCAGCCAGGTGGCGCAGCAGATGCATGCCAGCCTTGAGGTGTCGCAGCAGTCGGTGGAACGCATCGGCCAGGCGCGGTCGAGCTTCGGGCAGATTCGCGAGTCGGTGGACGTGATTCGCGACATGAACACGCAGATCGCTACTGCGGCGGAGGAACAGCATCAGGTGGCCGAGGATATCAACCGGCATATCAGTCAGATCCATGGCGATGCGCAACTGGTGGCCGAACTGGCCAATACCGCGCGCAACGATTCCCACAGCCTGGCGGGGCTGTCCAACGAGCTGGATGCATTGGTGCGGCGGTTCAGGACCTGAGGCGCCCTGGTGGCGCGCCGTATCAGGTGCACCGCACGTACCGCCGACGCGGCCAGGTCCGCTGCTACAAGGCTGCGTAGCAGCGGACCTGACCGCGTCAGGGGCAACGCGCAGTGTCTGGGGTATCGCATGGGCCGCCGACGCGGCCGGGTCCGCTGCTACAAGGCCTCGGGCTCAGAAGGCGTAACGCATGCCGAAGTTCAGCCCGTACGGCTGTTCGACACGCTTGCCCTTGGCGTACTCCATGTCGGCGTTCAACTGCACGCGCTCGGCCACCTGGGCCACCAGGCCAATGCCGTATTCGGTACGGCCACCGGCCATGTCATTGCGGTAGAGCCGGTCGTGAACCTGAACTTCATTGGTGTCGGCGAACTCGCGCGCGTAAGCCAACCGGGCGTAAGGCTGCATCAGGCCGCCGTCTGCCGTCATGAGGTTACGGCCCACTTGCAGCCCAGCCTTGCCCAGCATGGAATGGCTGTTTTCGGCATGGGCACCCAACCCGTAGTTCAGCTCATGCTCCTTGCCCTGCAGGGCCACGGCTGACATCTGCCCGAACGGTTTCACGTACCAGCCGTCATCCAGGCCAATGACCTTGCCACCTTCCACCGAAGCGCCCAGCGCCAGGTTGCGGTACTGCCCCTTGATTCGATGACCGGCGTAGTGGGACGACAGGTCATTGCGCAGTTGATTGGCCTTGACCAGGCCATCCACGTAGTAGCCTTCCCGGTTCATCCAGGTGCCGTAGGCGCCCAGAAAATAGCTGGACAGGTAAGCGCTGTCGGGCCCCTTCATGCTGAGGTTCGACCGGCTGTAACCGCCCATCAGGCCTACCCGTGCTTCTTCGCTCAGGCTGGCGTCCACGCCCAGGGTGAAGCCACCCTGACGCTGGGTGTAATCAGCACCGCTGCCGGGCGACACCCGCGACTTGCTGTTCAGGGTTCGCACCCAGACGCCTTCCGGACCACCCTGGTTGCGCAGTTCGTCAAACCGCCCGCGGATGCCCGAAAGCTCGCCGTACCAGGCCTGGGTACCGGCACTGGCGGCTGCCAGGCTGGCGCGCTCGCCCGGGTATTCAGCCAGTGCAGCCTGGCTGGCGATGACCGCGGTAGTCGCCAGAATGGCGAGGGAAAAATGCTTGTTCATGTTCAACCTTCCTTAGTTGGTGCTGTTGGCTTGAACACGCTACTAGGGAAGAAGGGGCATGGAATTAGGACGCAGACAGCAGTGGCTGCCTGATAGGGCTGTGCTGCACGAAGGAAAGTGCGTTACCACGCCGTAGGAAAATAGAAAACACCCCGATCCACATGGGCTGGCTAGCGGAACAACTCACCCGGGGTAGTACCGAACAAGCCTTTGAACGCAGCGATGAACGCCGAGGTCGAGTCATAGCCGCTGGACAACGCCGCCGTGGTCACGCTGTGCCCCTGCTCCAGCGTGTCCAGCGAAGACAACAAGCGCATACGCTGGCGCCAGCCACGAAAACTCAAACCGGTTTCACGCTGGAACAGGCGCATCAGGGTTTTCTCGGAGGTGCCCATGCGGCTGGCCCAGTCGCTGAGGGTCACGGCCAGCTCGGGGTTCTCGATCAGTTCATTGCACAAGGCCAGCAACCGCGGGTGCCGAGGCAACGGCAACGAGAAGCCTACTTCCGGCAAGCTGGCCAGCTGGTCCAGCAGCACCTGCACCAGCCGCGCCTCGGCGGTGTCGCCTTCGGGGTACTCCACCGGCAATTGGCAAAAACCCTTGATGAGCTCCCGCGCCAGCGGCGTCACTTCCAGTACCCGGCAGCGTGACGAGGCCCACGGGCAATCCTCGCGGCGCACATAAAGGCTGCGCATTTCAGCGCGCATGGAGGTCACCACTTCGTGTTCCAGGCCGGCAGGTATCCACACGCCCCATTGGGGCGGTGCGAAGAAGCTGCCCTCGGCGCTGTGCACGCCCAGCACACCGCTGATCGCGTAGGAAAACTGCACCCAGTCATGGGCGTGGGGTGGGGTCCAGGAGCCGGCGCTCAGGCTTTCGGCCCGGGCATACAGGGGGCGTGGCAGGCGCGTGAGTTCGGGAATTCGGCGTGGCAGGCCGGTTTGTCCGTTAGTCGGCATCGGTTGGCCTTATGTCGCAAGACGGCAGAGGATTGCTCACGGTAATCTCTGTGACCAATGATTACAAATCCGTTCGCAGGATCCTGTTATGCAAGCTCTCAAACACCTTAAACGCGTGGTCACCGACTGGTTCCTGCTGGGCATGTTCCTGGCCACCTTGCTGGCCTATTTCTTCCCCCGCTTCGGCGCCAGCGGTGGCTCGATGCACGCCGAAGTGGTGATCAATGCCGGGGTGTTCGTGGTGTTCTTCATGCACGGCATCAACCTGTCGGGCGAGCAGATTCGCCACGGCCTGAAGAACACCCGCCTGCACGTCATGGTGCAGGTGTTCACCTTCGTGGTGTTCCCGCTGATCTGGCTGGCTTGCGACAAGCTGTTCGGCCATTTCGTGTCGCCGACGCTAATGCTGGGGTTCTTCTACCTGTGCGCCCTGCCGTCGACCATTTCCTCCTCGGTCGCCCTCACGGGCAGCGCCTTCGGCAATGTGCCGGCGGCGATTCTAAACGCCAGCCTGTCCAGCGTCCTGGGCATTTTCATCACGCCCTGGCTGGTGAGCCTGGTAGTCGGCACCGGTAGCGGCGGCATCGACCTGGGCAAGACCCTGCTCGACCTGTGCGCCATGCTGTTGCTGCCCCTGGTGCTGGGCCAACTGCTGCGCCCGCTGCTGGGCAAGTTCTTCGCCCGCTACAAGCGCTACACCAACATCATCGACAAAGTGGTGATTCTGTTGCTGGTGTACGCAGCGTTCTGCAACTCGATGGTGTCGGGCATGTGGCAGCAGCAGGGTGACAGTGTGCTGGTCACGGCTTTCGTCGGCACCGCGATCCTGCTGGCGGTGATCCTGGTGCTGACCACCCGCACCGCGAAGGCCCTGCGTTTCAACCACGCCGATGAAGTGGCGGCGGTGTTCTGCGCCACCAAGAAATCCCTGGCGGCCGGGGCGCCCATGGCAGCGCTGATTTTCGGCGCCAACCCCGGCCTGGGCCTGATCCTGCTGCCGATCATGATCTACCATCCGCTGCAGTTGATCGTCTGTTCGGTGATCGCCGAAAGCTATTCGCACCGCAAGAAGACCCAGACCCTGGCCGAGATCGAAGCGCAGGAAACCGTCAGCGCTCGATAATCGCGGTCACGCCCTGGCCACCGGCGGCGCAGATGGAAATCAGCCCACGGCCGCTACCCGTCTGGGCCAGCAATTTGGCCAGGTTGGCCAGGATGCGCCCGCCGGTGGCGGCAAAGGGATGGCCGGCCGCCAATGAACTGCCCTTGACGTTCAACTTGCTGCGGTCGATAGCGCCTAGCGGCGCGTCCAGGCCCAGGCGGGTGCGGCAGTAGTCCGGGTCTTCCCAGGCCTTCAACGTGCACAGCACCTGCGCCGCGAACGCTTCGTGAATCTCGTAGTAATCGAAGTCCTGCAAGGTCAGGCCGTTGCGCGCCAGCAGGCGCGGTACCGCGTAGGCCGGGGCCATCAGCAGGCCCTCGTCGCCCTTGACGAAGTCTACCGCCGCTGCCTCGCCATCGCGCAGGTAGGCCAATACCGGCAGGCCGCGGGCCTGGGCCCATTCCTCGCTGGCCAATAGCACCACCGAAGCGCCATCGGTCAACGGCGTGGAGTTGCCGGCTGTCAGTGTGCCTTTGGCGCTGCGTTCGAATACCGGTTTGAGGCTGGCGAGCTTTTCCAGGGTCAGGTCGGGGCGCAGGTTGTTGTCGCGGGTCAGGCCCAGGAAAGGCGTCACCAGGTCATCGTGCCAACCGTCGGTATAGGCACGGGCCATGTTCTGGTGGCTGTGCAGGGCCAGCAGGTCCTGGTCGTCCCGGTTGATCTGCCAGGTCTGCGCCATCAGCTCGCAATGCTCGCCCATGGACAGCCCCGTGCGCGGCTCGCCGTTGCGTGGCAGTTCCGGTTTGAAGTGGTGCGGGCGCAGTTGCAGCAGGGCCTTGACCTTGTCCCCGGTACCCTTGGCGCGGTTGGCCTGCAGCAGGATCTGGCGCATGCCTTCGCTGACGGCGATGGGCGCATCGGAGGCGGTGTCCACGCCACCGGCAATACCGCATTCGATCTGCCCCAGGGCGATCTTGTTGGCCACCAGCAATGCTGCTTCCAGCCCCGTGCCACAGGCCTGGCTGACATCGTAGGCCGGTGTCTGCGGTGAAAGCCGCGAGCCCAGCACGCACTCACGGGTCAGGTTGAAGTCGCGGGACAATTTCAGCACCGCCCCGGCCGCTACCTCGCCCATGCGCAACCCGTGCAGGCCGAAGCGCTCGATCAGGCCTTCCAGGGCGGCCGTGAGCATGGCCTGGTTACTGGCCCGGGCATAAGGGCCATTGGCGCGGGAAAAGGGGATACGGTTGCCGCCAATGATGGCGACCCGACGCACTGCATTCATGTGAAACTCCCTGTGCGGCTGAGCGAAGAGGCGCTTACAGCCTAGGCGTAAATTCGCCAAACGAACGACTGAGGCGCAAACGTGGTCCACACTTTGAACTCAACCTGCCGGAGAGCGTTCCATGTCCGACCGTTATATCGACTTCGCCAATTCCGACATCGGCCGCCGCCTGGCGGGCGCCGTGGGCCTGCCGACCCCGGCCCGGCTGGAACGCTGGCAGGCCGGACGCCTGCGCCCGGTAGAGGGTGCGCTGCTGGTGGGCGGCGGGCCGCTGGCCCAGCAGGTGGCCGAACTGGCCCCGCGCCTGACCGACAGCGCCTTCGCCTTCGCCACCGAAGGCTCGACCCTGAGTGCCTGGACACCGGGGCTGGGCCCGAAGATCAAGGCAGTGGTGTACGACGCCAGCCATATCAGCGACACCGAACAGCTCAAGCAACTGCGCGAATTTTTTCAGCCACTGATCAAAAGCCTCGACACCAGCGCCCACCTGCTGATTCTGGGCCGCGTGCCCGACGGCCTGGCGCCTGACGCGCACATCGCGCAGAAGGCGATTGAAGGGTTCAGCCGTTCGCTGGCCAAGGAACTGCGCGGCGGCGGTGTCCTGCAACTGTTGCAACTGGAACAAGGTGCGGAGGCCGAACTGGAAGGCGCCCTGCGCTTCTTCCTGTCGCCAAAAAGCGCCTATGTGGACGGCCAGGTCGTGCGCCTGGGGCTTTGTGCCGTGCAGGTCAACGACTGGACCCGGCCCCTGGCCGGCAAGAAAGCCCTGGTCACGGGTGCCGCCCGCGGTATCGGCGCCGCCATCGCTGAAACCCTGGCCCGTGACGGCGCCGAGGTGTTCCTGCTGGACGTGCCCCAAGCCAAGGCAGACCTCGATGCCCTGGCGGCACGCCTGGGTGGCCGCACCATCGACCTGGACATCTGCGCCACCGATGCTGCGCAGCAACTGATTGAGGCCCTGCCGGAAGGCATCGACGTGGTGGTGCACAACGCCGGCATCACCCGCGACAAGACCTTGGTCAACATGACCCCGGAATACTGGGACTCGGTACTGGCAGTCAACCTCAACGCCCCGCACCGCCTGACCCAGGCGCTGTTCGACAGCGGCACGCTGCGCGACAACGGGCGGGTGGTGTTGCTGTCGTCCACCAGCGGTATCGCCGGTAACCGCGGGCAAACCAACTATGCCGCCAGCAAGGCCGGCCTGATCGGCCTGGCCCAGGCATTCGGGCCGAAACTGGCCGAGCGCGGCGCAAGCATCAACGCCGTGGCCCCCGGTTTCATTGAAACCCACATGACCGCGCAGATGCCCTTCGCCCTGCGCGAGGCCGGGCGGCGCATGAACGCCCTGGGCCAGGGCGGCCAGCCCCAGGATGTTGCCGAGGCAGTGGCATGGCTGGCCCAGCCCGGCAGCGGCGCAGTCAATGGCCAAGTGCTGCGCGTGTGCGGGCAAAGCGTGGTGGGGGCCTGACGATGACCATTCAATGGCATGACCTGGACCGCGTCGCCCCGCTGTCGGGGCTGTACACAAAGGCGGCGCTGCGGCGCAAGGTCAGCGGCAAGCAGTTGCCCGATAGGGGCCTGCGTGCCTGGCTGGCGGTGGACAACCAGCGCCTGGCCGATTACCGCGAGGTATGCGGCCTGGGCGGTGGCAGTCTGTTGCCCCTGACGTATCCCCATGTAATGGCCTTCGCCCTGCAGATGCAATTGCTCACTGACCACGACTTCCCCTTTCCGTTGTTGGGCCTGGTGCACCTGAGCAACCGCATCCGCGTGCTGCGGCCCTTGGGTGGCTTGAGCCGGATCCATGCCAGCGTGCATGTGGAAAACCTGCAACCCCATGAGAAAGGCGCCACGTTCAGCCTGGTGACCCGCATCGAAGACACGCTGGGCCCGCTGTGGGAAGAGGACAGCGTGATGCTGTGCAAAGGCGTGCACCTGGACGGCGCGGTCGCCACCGAGGTACAGGCCGGCGCGGCACCGATGATCGAACAGGCCCGCTGGTACGCCGGTAGCGATTGCGGGCGCAAATACGCCAAGGTGTCCGGCGACTACAACCCCATTCACCTCAGCGCCGTCAGCGCCAGGCTGTTCGGCTTCCCTGCCGCCATCGCCCACGGCATGTTCAGCCTGGCCCGAGCCCTGGCGGCGCTGCGCGAGCAACTCCCGGCCGCCAACATCGAGGTTCAAGTGCAGTTTCGCAAACCCGTGCGCCTGCCCAGTGAGGTGGTGCTGTGGGCCAGCGCTGGTGGCTCCAGCGGCCAATTCGAGCTCAAAGGCAAAGGGGAGCTGTCGCACATGGCGGGCCAGTGGTCACCGGTCGCCTGACTGCACAAAGCTTCTAGACAGCCCCCGGCGCGCGCGCGATAAGCTTGGGCCATGAACCCTTCCAATTGGATCGACCTGGCCCAGGACCGCGAGACCGGTATCGAAACCCTGCGCGCCCATTTCTACCAGGGCCATGCCTATGACCCGCACTGGCATGACAGCTACCTGGTGGGCGTCACCGAGCAGGGCGTGCAACGCTTCAACTGCCGGCGCACCCGGCATGACAGCACGCCCGGAAAGATATTCCTGCTCGAACCCGGCGAGATCCACGATGGCGAGGCCCCCGACGAGGCGGGCTTTACCTACCGCATGCTGTACCTGGACCCGCACTGGCTGGAACGCGAGATGGCCGGCCTGTTCGAGGACGCACCCGCGGCTCATGCACTGAGCTTCGCCCACACCCTGAACCAGGACCCGCGCCTGGCCCATGCGGCGTTGTTCGCCTTCGGCGCGTTGCACGGCCAAGAGCTGCGCATCGTGCGCCAGAGCGCCCTGGACGGTCTGGTCGAACGGCTGACCAGCCACCTGCAATGGCGCAAGCGTCAGGATGCCGACCCCCGCCTGCCATTGGTGGCCCTGCGTGCCCGCGATTACCTGCATGCCCACTGCCACCGGGACCTGGGCATGGACGAGCTGGCGCTGGCCTGCAACATCGATCGTTTCCGCCTGACCCGTGCCTTCAAGGCCGCGTTCGGCCTGCCGCCCCATGCCTATCTGGTGCAACTGCGCCTGGCCCGCGCCCGTCGCCTGCTGGCCGGTGGCGCAAGGGTGGCGGACGTTGCCACCGACCTGGGCTTCGCCGACCAGAGCCACCTGGGCCGCTGGTTCATGCGCGCCTATGGCCTGACCCCGGCAGCCTACCGCAAGCGCTGCTCAAACCTTCCAGACTGAACACGCCGCAAGGTCGATCATGGCAGCCCTGCCCTTCCTGGAGCCTGCCATGCTCGCCTTCATGCTGTTCGCCTTCGTCGCCTCCATTACCCCCGGCCCCACCAACCTGCTGGTGTTGAGCAACAGTGCGCGTTTCGGCCTGCGCGCGGTGCTGCCGGTTATTTTCGGCGCCTGCGCCGCTGCGGCGCTGATCGTGCTGGCCGTCGGTACCGGGCTGGGTCGCACCCTGATGACCCTGCCGGGTGTGCAACTGGCCATGACCGTCGCGGGCCTGGCCTGGCTGACCTGGCTGGCGTGGAAGATCTGGGCCGCGCCGGGGCATGCCATCGAGGCCGATCAAGGCCGGCGCCTGGGGCTGGGCGGTGCGGCCGGGCTGCAACTGGTCAACCCCAAGACCTGGATGATGGCGTTGGCGGTAGTCAGCGTGTTCAGTGCCCAGGGGCTGGCGGTGCATTGGCTGGCGCTGGCGTTTTTCCTGGTGTCGTTGCCGTGCATGGGCTGCTGGGCGGTGCTGGGCACAGGTGCAGCGCGCTGGTTGCGTTCGCCGCAGGCGATGCAGCGCATGAACCGGGTGTTGGCGGTGCTGTTGTTGGCTTCCAGCTGGGCCGCCGTGTTGACCCACTGATTAACTTGATTGGATTGTGCTTCAGCCGCCATACAGTTTTTCATCATCGTGGCTCTTGCGCCCCGCGCCCCTGCGCCCCAAGCTTCAGGCACAGGAGAGCCCCATGAACCTCGAAGAACTGACCGAACGCCTGCATCGCATCCGCGATAACAATGACTGGCGTGGTTTCCACAGCCCCAAGAACCTGGCCATGGCCGCCAGCGTCGAAATGGCCGAGCTGGTGGAAATTTTTCAATGGCTGAGCGAAGACCAGTCGCGCCAGCTCCCCGCTGACCAGCTGGAACATGCCGGCCAGGAAGTGGGTGACATCGTCCTTTATCTGCTGCTTTTGTGCAGCGAACTGGGGCTGGACATGGAAACCGTGGTGCGCGCCAAGCTGGCCCACAGCGAACGGCGGTTCGCCAAATGAGCGACCGCCACTTCGATGAGCTGGCGACCCGCTTCGCCGAGAAGATCTACGGCGGGGCCAAGGGCGCCATCCGTCTGGCCGTGCTGCAGGCCGACCTGACCGAAACCCTGCCGCATCGGCCCCTGCGCGTGCTGGACATCGGTGCCGGCCTGGGCCACATGTCGCTATGGCTGGCGCAGCAGGGCCACCAGGTGACTGTGACCGAACCCGCTGCGCCGATGCTCGAAGGTGCTCGCCAGCGCTTTGCCGAGGCAGGCCTGGACGCCACGTTCATCCAGGCACCCTGGCAAGACTTGCCGGGCCTGTTGACCGAGACCTACGACCTGGTGGTCTGCCATGCCGTGCTGGAATGGCTGGCCGAGCCCTTCACACTCCTGCCCGTGCTGCAGCGCCTGGTCGCACCCGGCGGGTGGCTGTCGCTGGCGTTCTACAACCGCGACGCGCTGGTGTACCGCAACCTGCTCAAGGGGCATTTCCGCAAATTGCGCAGCAACGAGCTGGCCGGTGAAAAACAGAGCCTGACGCCGCAGAAACCCCTGGACCCGCGCGAACTGCAAGCGCAACTCGACGGCCACTGGCAGGTCGAAAGCAGAAGCGGTGTACGGGTATTTCACGACTACATGCCAGTCGACTTTCAGAAGAAGGCCGCGCTGGAGGACCTGCTGGAAATGGAGCTGGCCCACCGCCGCCACCCGGCCTACGCGGGCTTGGGCCGCTACCTGCACTGGATCTGCCGTCCCCTCTGACGCAGTGGAGATCACCATGTACCGCCGAACAGCTTTAAGCCTGATGTGCCTGGCCCTGGCGGCTTGCGAGTCGCCCAACCCCTACACCGCCAGCTCGAACCCGCTGCCGCCGGCCCCGGCCCAGGCGGCGCAGACCTTCGACCGCAGTGCGTACCCGGCCACGCCGCGGGACTTCGCCAGTTACCGCAGCTGGACCTGGTTCAACCACCAGCTGCCCCCCGGCAGCCCCGTGGCCGAATCCGACCAGATCGCCGAAGCCGTGAGCGAAGGCCTCGACCAACGCGGCTTGCGCCCTGCCCGCAACGGCCCGGCGGACCTGCTGGTAAGCACCGACGTGCGCATGGAAAAACGCCTGCGCCAGGTCCAGGAGGACTACGACCCGGGTTATGGCTACGGCCCCTATGGCCCTTACGGAGGCTATCCTCCAGTAGTACGCACCTATGAAGTGCAGGTCATGGTGGTAAGGATTACCCTGTTCGATGGCAACACCGGCCAGCCCATCTGGACCACCAGCGCGGAAACCGACGGCCAGGGAAGCAGCAGTCAACGCGGCGATGCACTGCGCAGCGCCGTGAACAAGGCCCTGACGGCCTACCCACCGAGCTAGGGTCTGTATGAAACGCACTCCAGCGAAGGCAAGGCGCACCTGTTTTCAACGCAGCACGGCCGACCTGGAACGTATTTCATAAAGAGCCTAGGTAACTGGAGTACCTCATCATGTTCCGCCGCCTTGCACTACTGTCTGTGGCCGCGCTGCTGCTCAGCGCCTGTGAAAGCAACCAGGTGAACCGCGACTACGACGCCAGTCGCGATTTTGGCGCTTACCGTAGCTGGAGCTGGAAAGACCCAGCGCTGCAGTACCGCCCCGATGACCCGCGCATCAAGAGCGACCTGACCGAGCAGCGCATCCGCGAAGCCGTGGCCAGCGAGCTGGACCAGCGCGGCCTGCGCCCCGCGCCGGCCGGGGCCCGGGGTGACCTGAGCGTGCAAACCTACCTGATCGTGGAAAACAGACAGCAACAGATCACCACCAATTATGGTGGCGGTTGGGGTGGCTACTGGGGCGGCTACTGGGGTGGGCCAATGTACAACGAGACCCGCAGCGTCGACTACAAGGTCGCGACCATTCAGGTAGACCTGCTCGATGGCCACGATGGCAAGCTGGTATGGCGCGGCAGCTCCGAGCAGATCATGAACAACTACCCGCCCAGCCCTGCCGAGCGTAGCGCCGCGATCCAGAAAACCGTGACCAAGGTGTTAGCCAACTACCCGCCTAAATAGCGCCGGGCGTCGCCGTTTCGAACTGCTACGCTCAATGCTATTCACTGGACGTGACAGTGTCGGCAAGGAGTGCCAGATGGCCCCGCGCTTTGCTTTTCCGCACCGGCAACAGGGGGCCATCGGCCTGATGGCGGCCATCACTCTGGGCATGGCGCTATTGTTCATGCTACTGGTGATCGATAGCGGGCGGCTGTACCTGAACAAGCGCCAGTTGCAACGCGTGGTCGACACCGCCGCCCTGGAAGCCTCCAACCTGAATGCCGTGTGCAGTGGCACCGGCGTCAGCGCCCTTACCCAAGCCACGGCCAGCGCAGCGCGCAACGGTTACGTGGCAGGCAATGGCAACACCCTGACGGTCACCTGTGGCACCCTGGCCACCGGCAGCAACAACCTGCGCGCCTTCACTGCCAACGCCAGCGCCACCCAGGCCATTCAGGTGGTGGCCAGCGAGAGCGTGAGCAGCAGTTTCGCCAATGCCCTGTGGTCACTGTTCTCCGGTGGCACCTTCAGCAGCACCACGACGCTGCATGCCACGGCCACCGCCGGCTATGTGGGCAACCCGCTGGCACAACTGAACATCCGCAGTGCACTGGCAACCGTCGACAGTTCGCAATCAGCCCTGCTCAACAGCCTGCTGGGGGGGTTGCTGGGCGGCAGCCTGAACCTCAGCGTGGCCCAGTACAACGGGCTACTCAACACTGACGTCAACCTGCTCAGTTACCTGAACCAGGCGGCGATCACTGCCGGGCTCACCGTGGGCGACTATGACACGCTGCTCAATGCCAACCTGAGCGTGACTACCCTGGTGCAGGCAGCGGCCACCCTGGCCTCGCAAAGTGGCGCGGGGGTGGACGTGACCACTGCGCTGGGGCAGATTTCGGCACTGGGCAATGCCACCACCCTGCAGTTGGGCACGCTGCTGCAGACCACCACGGGGTCTGCCACCGCCGGGTTGAACGGCACGTTGCAACTGCTGACCCTGGTGCAGAGCATCATCGAGGCCGCAGGGGGCAGCAACGCCATCAACCTGGGCACCAACCTGAGCGTGCCGGGGCTGGCCGGGTTGAGTACGCAGATCCGCATCATCGAGCCACCGCAGTTTTCCGCCGTGGGTAACCCGCAGTACGCCAAGGATGCGACCAGCACCGGGCGCATTTATGTGCGCACGGCGCAGGTGCGCATCCTGTTGTCGGTGCAGTTGAGCGCCGTGACCGCGTTGACCAACACGGTCAACGGGCTCGGGTCGGCATTGAATACACTGCTCAAACCAGTGCTGTGCCTGCTGGGTTGTACACTGACGGACGTCAAACTGCTGCCCGACGGGGCAAACCTGGGGGTGGGCATCGATGCAGGTGGCGCGAGCAGTTGGGTAACGGGCTATAACTGCGCCGCTTCGCAGAAAAGCCTGACCGTGGCAGCCAACACCTCGGCCGCCACAGTGGTGATCGGCAATATCAATTCAAGCAGCTTTTTCTCGTCCGCCACCCCCACCGCCAGCTCGCCCTTCAACGTGCTCGATGTGGGTACCACCCAGTGCGGCGCACTGGGGCTCAATTGCGGCACCCGCACCGCATATGGCGGTGGAGGCCTGGGGCTGGCCGTCAACAGCAGCGTGGCGGGCAGCTCTCAGACCCACACCTACAGCAACCCGCCGAACGTTGGGTTGGCCTCGCAGAACTACACCTTTTCATCCACCAATGTGGTCAACAGCCTCAACAGCACTTTGAGCGGGATCAGCCTGATTTCCTACGCGGCGACCACGCCCAACCTGCTCAGTGCGCTGACTTCACTGGTCAGCGGCCTGGTGAACACGGTCGTCGGGTTGGTACTGGCGCCGATCGTTTCCCTGCTCAGCTCACTGGTGGACCCGTTGCTCAACAGCCTGTTGTCGTTGCTGGGAATTGATCTGGCCAACGTCACCGTGGGGGCGAACCTGACGTGTCAAAGCGGCAGGGCGCAGCTGGTGCTTTGATCTGAGGTTTGCGTGGCCCGCTTCGCGAGCTTCGCCCGGTCCCACATGGCCAGTCGCACTACCATGTGGGACCGGGCGAAGCTCGGGAAGCAGACCACGCCTTAATCAGCCCTGGCGATGGGCAGTTCGATACAAAACCGCGCCCCCTCCTCGGTGTTGCTGACACTCAACCGCCCCCCCATGTTTTCAATGATGCCATAGCTCACCGACAGCCCCAGCCCGGTCCCTACCCCCACCGGCTTGGTGGTGAAAAACGGCTCGAAGATTTTCTCCAGCAAGCGCGGTGGAATACCCCCGCCGTTGTCCTGCACGTACAAGCGCACGCGCTCGTCGTCCGCCTCGGCGGTAGTCTCGATCCAGGGCTCGAAGTCGCGGTTGCCTTCACGCTTGGACAGCAGCGCATCACGGGCATTGACCATGAGGTTGATCAGCACCTGCTCCAACTGGTCCACGTGCCCGCGCACGTCAACTTCCAGGGCGATCTCCGGTACCCGCAGCTGCACGCCCTTGCCCTTCATGCCCTCACTGAGCAACGACAAGGTACCTTCCACCGCCTGTTTCGGGTTGAACAACTGCATTTCGATTTCCGAGCGTCTGCCGAACACCCGCATGTGGTCCACCACCCGGGCAGCCCGCTGTACCTGGGCATCGATGCGGTTGAGTTTGTCTTGCAGGTAGTCGATCTGCACGTCGCCATTGCTCAAGCGCTTGAGCACGTTGACGATGGCCATGCGCATCACGTTGAGCGGCTGGTTGATCTCGTGGGCCAGGCCGGTGGCCATCTCGCCGAGGGTCGCCATTTTCGCGCTCTGGGTCAGCTGCTGCTGGGTGCGCCGTACTTCTGTGTTGTCGCGGCCCACGGCCTGCACCTCGATCAACTGGCCGCGCTCATCGAACACGCCACGGTCCGACCACACCCACCAGGCATGCTCGCGGCCCGGCAGTTGCAGGCTGATCTCGGCCGAGCTGACCGGCGCCTGCGGCGTCAGGCCTGCCAGGCGCTGGAGAAAAGCCTCGCGCTGTTCGCTGGACAGCCAGTTGCCCAGGTTGATGCCGGGCAGTTGCTCGGTGGTGCACTCCAGATAGCGCGCCAACGGCTGGTTGCCGAAGGTCAGGGTCAGGTCCGGGCGGTAGCGGCAGATCATGGCCGGCGAGTCTTCGACCAGAATGCGGTAGCGCTCTTCGCTTTGGCGCACCAGTTCGGAGGCTACAGTGGCTTCGGTGATATCCAGCCACAGGCCCACGGCTTCCACCGGCATGCCCAGGTCATCGCGCAACAGGCGGGCTTCGTCCAGCAGCCAGTGGTAATTGCCCTGGCGGTCACGCATGCGGTAGCGGCTGCGCACCGCGCCTTCACGCAGCAACTGGCGGGTGCGCTGGAAATAACCGTCGCGGTCATCGGGGTGTACCCACTGGGCCAGTTCGCCATCCTGACAGTCTTCCAGGGTCCAGCCCAACAGCGGCCGCAGGCTGTCGCTGAAGAACGACGGTTGCAAGGCGCCCTCGGCATAGCGCTGCACGTAGATCACCGCGGGCGAACTGGCGATCACGTTGTCCAGGCGTTTGTGGGCGGCGGCCGCCTGCTGTTGCTGGTTCTTGATGTCGCTGATGTCCAGCATCATGCCTACTACCCGGCGAATGCGGTCGCCCTCCAGCACCCGGCCTTGAATACGAAACCATGCCGGGGGCTCGACGTTGTGCAGGCGCACGCTGAGCATCAGCTCATGGCCGCGTTGCACGTCGCGCAGGCGGCTCTGCAATTCGGCGCGGTCGGCGGGGTGGATCAGCGCCAGCCAGTCCTGTAGCGCCAGCTGCTGCGGCGCCTTCAAGGCCTCGGCCAGGCCAGGGGCCAGTTGCAGGGCGTCACGCTCCGGGAAGAACTCCCACCAACCGGTGCCCATCAAGCCTTGCAAGGTTTCCAGGCGCTCAAGTTCGTGGCGATGGCCGCGCTCGGCCAGGCGTGCCAGCACCGGGCCGGCCAACGCCGCGAACAGGCTCGGGCCTTGCTCGCGAACCAGCGGCGACAGGCCACCGGGCGGCAGTGCACATAATAGCCAGGCCGCGACGCCATGGTTCTCGCGGTAGGGCACCAGGCAGGCAGGGGCGGGTGCCAGCAGTTCAGTGTCCAACACCGTGTGGCTGTCCAGCCCGTGCAGGCCACGGCTGAGCCGCGCCTCGGCCGGCCACAGGGTCAGTTCGCCCGGGCGCAGCCAATCGGCATGCAGCCGCCATTGCGCGCGCTCGTGGTCATGCAACAGCAGGGCAGCGCCGGGCAATTGCAGGTAGGTGGCCACGCTGTGCAGTTGCTCGGCGATGACTTCGTCCAGGCGTTCCAGGCTGCTGAGGCGCAGGCGCTCGCCTATCTCGGCCAGCAGCCGCCGGGATTGCCCGTGGTCCTGTTGCTGGCCGCGCTCGGCCAGCAGGTCGCCCACATCGAACACCTGCAGCACCCAGCCATCGGCCTGATGCTGAACCCAGCCGCGGGTATGCACGGTGCCCTGGGTACCTTTGAATTGCAGGTCCAGGGTCTGGCCCTGCCAGTCGGCCGGCTCGCCTTCGATCACCAGGCGGCTATCGGGCTGCAGGTAACTGGCCAGGCGCCGGTCCGCCGCGGCTGCCAGTTGGTGGCGCAGCGGGCCGCTCAGGCGCAGCACCTGGCCTTGGCCGTCGAGCAGCACCTGGAGGCCGCTGGTGACTTGCGCGGCGACCTCCAGGGGCACCGGCAACGCCACCGCGGGTTGGGCGCGCCAGCGGCCGAACAACTTGTCGCCGGCGCTCAAAGCATCATGCTCGACGTGGCCGTCAGGTTGGTGGGCAAGTTAGGCACTTGGCCGATGCCGGGCAAGGTCAGGAAGGGCATGATGGTGTTGAGGTTGCTGCTGGGGTAGCTGATGGTCACCGTCAGCAGGTTGCCAGCGCCAGCGTAGGTGACGCTGACGTTGCTGGAGGAGAAGTTGAGGGCCGTGGGCAGCCACTTGTTCACCACGGTGGTCACCGCCGTGACAGCGGTGGACTTCACCTGCGCGGTGTAACCGGTACCTGCCGTGGTCGGGTCGATAGCCACGGTCTGGCGGATGGCTTCGGCGCTGGCTTCGTTGAAGCTCTGCATCATCAGCAACGGCAAGCTGTAGGCCACCACCGCGTAGAACGCGGCGAAAAAGATCATGAACACGATGGCGAATTCGATCGCCGCTGCACCTTTTTGCTTATGGGGGAGGCCTGCTTGCATGATCGCGTCTACCCTGACAGTACGCCTGTGTTAGAGCATAGAATCATTCGACGAAAAGGGACGTTTTTTACCGGATGCCAAGCCTAGTACTCCTGATCTGGTTCACCCTCTGCGCCGAACAGGACATCCGCCAGCGGCAGGTTGCCAATGGACTGACCTTGGGCGGAGCCCTGTTTGCGCTTTTCTTCCTGTTCCTGAGCGGCCATAGCTGGCTGGGCGGCACCGTCGAGGAAGCCGGCCTGGCGCTGGCCGTGGCCATGGTGCTGACGCTGCCGGGCTACATGACCGGGCGCCTGGGCGCCGGTGACGTGAAGCTGTTGTGGGCCCTGGCCCTGGCCAGTGACCGTGCCCATGTGCTGGCAACGTTCATCGGCGCCGGGGTGGTCATGATCGCCTGGGCGTGGCTGGGGCCCAGGCTGTGGAAACGCCTCAGCATCAAGCTGCGCAAACGCCTGCACAACCTTGAGCCGGATCCGTCCACCAAGCCGCCGTTCGTGCCCTTCCTGCTGGTCGGCTTCCTGGCTTCGCTAGTCTGGATCCACTGATCGGGGCCGTCACTCCCTCTATGTACATAGTCACAAAGTAGGGCTACTTTCAGATACAGGCGCGGGGCCATCAGCGACCGCCAGGGACACAACCTTCAGCAGGTTGTCAACAGGGAGTTGCGCGTGAACATGCCCGTTTCATCCATGAAGGTGCTGGTGGTTGACGACCAGCCAGCCACCGTCGAAGAACTCTGCGAATTCCTCCAGGGCAACGGCTACGAATGTGTACCGGCGCTCACCAGCTGGCAGGCGCTGGAGTGCTTCGAGCAGCATGGGGGCATTGGCCTGGTGCTGTGCGACCTGCACATGCCGCACATGGACGGTATCGAACTGGTCCGCGAACTCAAGCGCCGGGGCGGCCGGCAGCGCCCGTTCGAACCGATCATGATGACCGGCCGCGCCGACAAGCAGGACGTGATCAAGGCCCTGCGCGAGGGCTTCGTGGACTATTACCAGAAACCCCTGGACCTGGCCGAGCTGCTCGAAGGCCTGCACCGCCATGAGCGCAACCTCGCCGAGCAGCAGGCCCACTACCGGGAACTGGGGCACCTCAACGAAAAACTGCAGTACCTGGCCGAGTCCATCGATGAGCTGTACCACGAACTTGACCGGGCACGGCGGCCGGCACCCGCCAGCGCCTTCCCCGAGCCCGCCGCAGTGCCAGCCGCCTTCGACCGCTTGTCCCCGCGCCAGTTGGCTGTGGCGCAACTGGTGGGCAAGGGCCAGACCAACTACCAGATCGCCTGCGAGCTAGGCATCACCGAAAACACCGTCAAACTCTACGTCAGCCAGGTACTGCGCCTGACCCACATGCACAATCGCACGCAACTGGCGTTGGCACTGGGCCCGGCGCAGCCCCCCGACCGGCGCCGCGCGGGCAACCACTGACGGCTACTTGCCGATCTTGCCCGAGTCATCGTCCCGGTACCATTGCGGGATTTTCAGCGTGTAGCTTTCCAGCCACCGGCGCATCGCCGCCTCATGCTCCATGGCCGTGGTCGCTTGTGGGTTGCGCGAAGCAACCTGGCCGCTGCTCTGCAGTTGCAGCCATTGTTCGGTGCCTTGTTGGGGCGCCGATGACGGCCCGGGCTGAATAGCCCAGGCCGGGGCCGAGGCCAGCGTCAGTACCAGTAACCCGAGGTTGATGCGCATACTGCCTCCTGCTTATTTGGCCGGGGCTTCCAGGGTCGCCACGACCTTGACGCCGCTCTTGAGTTTTTCCGCCCGTGCCTGGGCTGCGTTGACCTGATCGGGGGTGAGGTGGGCCCGGCTGACCAGTTCGGCAGCCTGCTTCCAGTTGTCCTGGTAGATCAGCAGCGTGACCAGGTTGGACGCCGCCAGAGGGTCTTCCTGCTTGAGCTCCATGGCCGTCAGGAACTCGAAGCGTGCGTCGTCCAGGCGCAGTTGGTTGAGGTAGACCACACCCAGGTCGTTGCGGATCTTGTCATCGGTAGGCGACAGCCGCGCCGCCCGCTGCAAGTGGCTCATGGCCAGGCCGTTGTCGCCACGGGCCGCCGCCAGTTGCCCCAGCCCATGCTCGCCTTCGGCGGCCATGCAGGTACCCAGCAAGCCCCGGTAAAGAGGTTCAGCGTCGCTGCGCCCCAACTGGCGCAGCACCCGGGCCTTGCGCAGGCGCACCTGGACCAGGCTGTCCGACAGCCCCTCCAGGTTGGCCAGGCTGGCGTGGAGGCGGCCTTCGTTGGCCATGTCATCGGCCAGGCTCAGCGACAGTTCCTGTTCAGGCGTGGGCTTGGGGCATTCGCCCGGCTTGCCGTTCAGGGCCTGCCAGTCGATACGGCCATCGGCGGCGCAACCGGTCAGGGCCAATAGCAAGGTTGCCAACAGCAGTGCTTTCATCCGTGAAGCTCCAGGGGGTCAATGGGCAAAGGCGCGGGAAATGGCGAGCATGCCGGGCCCGGCCAACACAATGAGCAAGGCAGGAAACAGGAACACCATCATCACCACCGACATCTTGCCCGAGAGTTTGGAAATGTATTCCTGCAGGTTGGTCAGGCGGCGGTCGTCCAGCAGTTGCTTGAGCGACAACAGGGACTTCATCGCCCCGCCCCCCTGGTTGATCAGTTGGCGGAGGATGACGCAGGTGTCGGTGAACTCATCGACCGCCACGGCATGGGCCGCGTGGTCCAACTGCTCACCCAGTTCCAGGCCGGAATCCACGCGGTTGAGCACCAGTTTCAGCTCCGCACTGAGTGCCGGCAGCAGGTTCTGTGATTCAGTGGTCAGCACCCGCAGTGCCTGCTCCACCGCAAGGCCGGATTCGAACAGAATGCGCAGCAACGGAATGAAGGTCGACACTTCACGGCTGATCTGCTGCTTGCGCCGTTCCGCCGCCCAGGCCAGGACCCGCTTGGGCGCGATGTAGCCCACACCCAGGCCGAGCAGCGGCGCCACTATTTCATGGTTCACCGGCAGGAAAAACAGCGCCTGCACGGCCCACACCAGCACAAACACCACCAGGGGCGTGCCCACCTGCCAGGCGGCAAACCGCGAGCGTTGGCCGGCCCTGCGCCAGCCAATTCGATCGAGCAGCAGTTGCGTTTCGCTGTCCAGGCTGATGGCCCGTTGGCCCAGCGGGCTGTCACCCAGGCGTTGCAGCCAGCCACGGGTGCTCTTGACCTCATCGGCTTCGCCACGCAGCCGTCGGTTGACCAGGCGCTGGCGCCGCTGATGTTCCAGCAACTGGTGGACCAGCAACCCGGCTACCGCCAACAGCAACACTGCACTGAGCAACAAGAGCATCTCAGATACTCCTCAGCATGCGCCACAACGCCACGCAGCCGCAGACCTGCAGCACGATGGCGGCAATCAGCATGTGCTGCCCACTGGGGTCCTGCCATACCCTGGACAGATAGGTGGGGTTGGTGACCAGGAAGTAAGCGGCCACCGCCGCCGGCAAGCCCGCCAGCACGTAGGCGGTCAGGCGGGTTTCACCGGTCATGGCCGACAGTTGCCGCGCACCCTGCTCGCGTTCGCGTATCAGCTTGATCAGGTTTTCCAGCAGCTCGCTGGCGTTACCACCGAAGCGCTGGTTGATCCGCAACCCCAGCGCAAACAGGCGAAACTCGTCACGCTCGTACAGTTCGGCGAAGTCTTCCACCGCCTGGTCGAGGCTGACGCCCAGGCGCACGTTACGCTCCACCCGCGCCAGCGCCTCGCGCAGCGGGTCGTAGCTGGCCTCCATCGCGCCCAGCACGGCATCGGCCAAGGTACGGCCGGACTTCAGGCTGCGCACCGTGTAATCAAGCAACGAAGGCAGCTGCTCGATCATGCGCTGCACCCGGCGGCGGTAGCGCCAGCTGACGTAGCCACGCAGTACCAGCGGTGGCGTCACCAACATCAGCAGCATGCCGAACCATTCCCCGGCCAGCGCGCCCAGTAGCGTCAGGCCGGCCCAGATGGCGATGAACAACCAGATTCGGTCGTGGGGCCGGCCCAGCCCGGCACGCAGGAACATACGCTCCAGCCAGCGCATCATCGGACGATCGCTGGCCGCGGCCACCTGCCCTTGACCCAAACGCTCCAGCACCCGCTTGTCACCGCTGTGGCGCATGCCCAGGAAGAACAGCCGCGCCGACAGGCCCAGCAACCCCATGCTCAGCAGCCCCAGCACGATCGGTCCGAGCATGGGTGTGCCCCTCAGTGCACGTGGCTGAAGGAGTCGCGGCGCAGCTTGTCGCCGGCCGGGTTGATGGCCTCGCGCACAAAGCCGTACCCCGTCTGGCGGTCCAGGCGGAACAGCGTATTGGTGACGTAGACATCGTCACGCACACCGACCACCTCGACCACTTCGCTGACGCAACGACGGCCATCGGGGCGCCGCGTCAGTTGAATCACCACGTCCAGTGCCGCGACGATCATCTGCCGCAGGGTTTTCTCGGCCACGGCGCGCCCGGTCAGGCCCACCAGGGTTTCCAGGCGCAGCAGGGCATCCTGGGCGTTGTTGGCGTGCACAGTGCTCATGGAGCCGTCGTGGCCGGTGTTCATGGCCGTCAGCACGTCCACCACTTCCACGCCGCGTATCTCGCCCAGGATGATGCGGTCGGGGCGCATCCGCAGGGCGTTGCGGATCAGGTCCGAAGACTTGACTTCGCCGTGCCCTTCCGCGTTCGGAGGCCGGGTCTCCAGGCGAACCACATGGGGGTGATCCAGTTGCAGCTCGGCCACGTCTTCGATGGTGACCAGCCGCTCATGGGGGTTGATCAACTGGCTGAGAATGTTCAGCAGGGTGGTCTTGCCGGTGCCGGTACCGCCACTGACCAGAATGTTGCAGCGCTTGCCCACGGCCTCCTGAATGAAGTCGTAGATGGCTTGGTCGATGGTCTGGGTGGCCATCAGGTCAGCGCTCTTGAGCATGTCCTTGCGAAACTTTCGAATCGACAGGCACGGGCCGTCCAGGGCAATGGGCGGGATAATGGCGTTGACCCGGCTGCCATCAGGCAGGCGCGCGTCGACCATGGGCGATGACTCGTCCAGGCGCCGGCCCAGTGGCGCAAGGATGCGCTGCATCACCCGTTCCACATGGTGCGAGTCGATGAAACGCAGGTCGGTGTGGTGCAACACCCCTTGGCGTTCGACGAACACCCGGTGCGGGCCGTTGACCAGAATCTCGGTCACGGTGGGGTCGCGCAGCAGTACCTCCAGGGGGCCGAACCCGGTCAGCTCGTCCACCAGTTCCTCGGCCAGGCGCTCCATCTCATAGCGTGACACCGCCAGGTGGCGACGGGCGATGTAGTCACCGACCTTGTCCACCACGAACTGGGCCAATACCGGCCGCGAGCCTTCCAGCAGGTTCTTGCCGGACTCCTCGATGGCATCGATGATGAAGCGGTGCAGTACCAGTTTCAGGCCCTGAGGGTCGCCACTGCCACCCTGGGTACGGCCGCCGCCGAACAGTTTTTCGCTCATTCCTTGCTCCACAGCCGGTTGAACCAGCCCGCGCTTTGCGGCTTGACGCTTTCAGAGCGCTTGGCCAGGCGTTCGCCCAGGGCCTTGAGGCCGTTGGTCAGGGTTTCCCGGGGGGCCAGTTCGAACAGGCTGGCGCCCTGGTTCTTGGCGTTCATGCGTATTTCCGGGCTGAAAGGCAGCACTGACAGCACCGGTAGCCCGTAACTCTTGCCCAATGCATCGGAGTCGGGCACCACCGAGCGCAGGTAACGGTCCACCAGCAGCCGCGCGTGCTGCAGCTTCATGCCTTTCTCGCGCCACAGGTTGAGCACCGCCAGGTTGCGGCGGCATTCCACCACGCTCTGGTCGGTGTACCAGAGCAGCTTGTCGCAGTGGCTTACGAAGGTGCGCAGCGCCTCGCTGTCAGGCTGGCCCATGAGGTTCACGATGATGTGCTGGAAGTGCTGGCGCAGGGCGCTGAGCAGCATGTACAGCTCGGCGGCGCTGGTGGTTTCCAGCGCTTCGTCCTTTTCGCTGTAGGCCAGGATGCTCATGCCTGAGGGGGAGCGCGGGAAGGCGCTGTCGATCATGGTGCCGTCGAGGCGGCGCAGGTTGCGCAGCGCATCGCCGAAATGAAAGGTCGCCTCCAGGTTGAGCATGCCCAGGCTGGCGCCGTGGGGCAGCCCCAGGTCCAGCAGCAAGGTGTGCTGTTTGCTGCGGTGCACCACCAGGCCCAGGTGCGCCGAGAGCAAGGCGCCATCACCGTCGCACTGGGCGCCATACAGTACGGTCAGCGCGCCCAGGTTGGGGTTGGTGGCCACGGGCGGCAGGCGCTTGCTCAGCCGCCTGACCAGCCCCGCTACCTCGCTGGAGCGCGAGCCATAGGCAACAAAGTCGCGGGCGCCGGCCCGCATGGCGTTGAGCACCAGCTGGTTGTCCATGCCGTCGCCCAGCGCTACCACGGCCAGCATCGGCTTGGCTTCCAGGGCACCTTCGATCAGCGCGCACTGATTGCCTACCTGGTCGCGGTCCAGGCCGATGAACACCAGGCTGGCGAAAGTCACGTCCACCAACGCCAGCAGTTCGTCCAGGCTGTCGCCGGCGGCGCCGACCACCTGGCCCAGCGGCGCCAGGGCGCCTTGCAGCCACTCCAGGTCGCCGTCGTTGCGGGTGATGGCGAGGAACGTCTGGCTCAGGCTCTGGCTCATTGGGACAACCCGCTCATTCGGTCGTAGTTACCGTTTTCGAGGAAATACATGCGGTAGAAGTTGGGGTCGTAGTTGCGCATCTTCTCCCCGGGCAAACTCGGCAGCTTCGCATCGGCCGCCAGGGGCCTGACCAGGTGCGGCGTGACCACCATCAGCAGCTCTTTCTCTTCGCGGGTAAGCGCCGAATTGCGGAAGAACGCCCCCAGGATAGGGATGTCACCCAACCCGGGGAACTTGTCCACCGCCGACACCGTCTTGTTGCTGATCAGGCCGCTGATCACGAAACTCTCGCCGTCGGCCAGCGACACGCTGGTATCGGTACGCCGCACATTGAGCGCCGGCACCGTGGTACCGGCGATGGTGATGCCGCCGCTGTAATCCAGCTCACTGACTTCGGGGGCGACCTTCAGGGAAATGCGGTCGCCGCTGACCACCGTGGGGGTCAGCGTCAGGCGAATGCCGAATTCCTTGTACTCGATGGAGATGTTGTTGCTGCCCGCACTCGGTACCGGGATCGGCACTTCACCGCCCGCCAGGAAGCTGGCGCTCTGGCCCGTCAGCGCCACCAGGCTAGGCCGCGCCAGGGTATAGGCGAAGCCGCTGCTCTCGAGCGCGTTGATTACCCCCAGCACCTTGCCGCCGCCGAAGGCGATGTTGAACGTGCCACTGGCCAGCGTCGCGGCCCCGGCCACGTCGCCGATGGCACCCGGCGCCACCGTGCCGCTGACGGTACTGGGTGAGCCAAACAGAAAGTTGGAGCCCTTGCCGAAGATCGACGTGCTGGCCTCTTTGAGTTTGGTGCGGCTGATCTCGACGAAGCGGATATCGGTCTGCACCTGGCTGGGCAAACCGGGGTCGACCGAAGGCGGCCCGCCGCGCGGGTCCATGCCAGCGGTGGCCGCCCCACGGACGAAGACCATGGCTTGGCGTGGCGCCGTGGAACACCCGGTCCAGAGCATCAGGCTGGTGGTGCCTGGGGCCACGCCGGTCAGCAGCACGCCGTTGTCACCCGCTTCGCGCACGTCAGCGATTTTCGGTTCGCCCACCGCTACCCGGGTAATGGCTACCGGGCTGTGCACCTCGGTCTGGCCGCCTTGCTCTACCTCGAACACGCCGGGCAACGCAGGCAACTGCCCGCAACCTGCCACGGCGGCCTGAACCGCGGGCACACAACATCCCGCCAGCAGCACGCTGTAAATCACTCGCTGGAAAACTGGCACGGTACGACAGCTCATTGAAGGCATCCTTGCTGTAATTCAGGGCGTTTGCGCGTTGGCCTGTTTGTCTACCACGGCTCCACGAATCACTTCCATCTTGCGCCGCGCCGGGGCTGGCCCCGCAGGCGCTGGCGTTGCGTTGGTCATCGCCAGTTGGCTGAACTGCAGCAATTGGCGGTTGGTGCTTTCCACGGCCTCTATCGCGCCCGGGTCGCCAGCCCAGTAATGGGCCAGGCGCTGTTCATCGGCACTGCGCACGGCCAGGCGCAGGGTTCCGGCCTGCGCCCCGAGCATCAACCGGCTGACCAGCGCCTGGGGCACGGCCAGCACCACGGTGCGCGCGGCCCGGCGGTTCTTGTCGTCAGGCACGGCGTCGGGCGCCGCAGGCTGGCCGTTATTGGCCGGGCCCAACTGGTCGCCGACGCTGAGCACCCGTACCGCGGGTACCACCACCTGGGCGGAAGCCAGCGGGTTGCTCTGGTCCTGACGCAAGTACAGCATCACATCCACATAATCGCCGGGGGTCAATTGACCGGCGGCGCTGATCACCTCGTCAACCGCCACCGCAAGGGCACGCTCGTCCGGGCGGATCATGCGCGCCAGCGGGCCGCCAGGGCTGAACGAATCGTCACTGAGCCAGGTACCCCCCGCCAGCGGGCGCCAGGTACTGCGGCCCACCGCCTTGTCCACGGAGGCGAGGCTGCCCGGCGGGGCAATGCGCACCTTTTCCAGCGCCAAATCCGTGGCCACCAGCGGCACGTTAGGCGCCACGTCATGGGCCAGCACCACCACGGGCTGAAGCAGGTCGGGGGGCGTGGGCGCCGCGGTTTGTGGCTGCGCTGCGCTGGTGGACGCGGCAGCCTCAGGTGCGGGCGCGGGTGCCGCAGGGCGGCTGAGGACAATGCCCCAGTACCCTGCGATCAGTGCACCCACCAGAAAAAGGCCTGCCAGGATCATGGTGAAACGACTGCTCATCTGGGCGCCTCCCTATGCCTCAACCGTCATCCTTGCCAACAGTGGCCCTGTACAGGTGTTAAGTGGGTGAAACCGTTTCGCTATTTCAAGGTAGTTGAGCTAGGACGAAACGCCATTACCTGGCGGAACAAATTCAGCGCAAACGATGGCGCCGCTGAAAAACAACGACTTGTTGGCGCCGCACCGGGGACTATCACTTTAGTGATAATGCTTTCTTACAGTTGCCGGGTGTCGGGTTGTTGTCGATGCTGCATTTGAAGGGAACCACGTCGCAAAAACCGCAGCATTAGCGTCCTCGACGCAAGGAGTGTGTTGTATGTCCCTCATCAAAATGAAGCACAAGGTCGTCAAGTTTCTGCGCGACAAAGACGGCGCATCCGGCATTGAATATGCCATCATCGCGGCTATGATTGCTGTATTCATCTTCACGTTCAGCACATCGATCCAGGCCGGCCTCACCACCGTATTCACCAACATCAAAAACGCGCTGTAGGCACGGCAGTCCATTCATGACTTTACCCGGCATCAGGTATCCCCTATGAGCCCCTCTCCACCCCCACGCCAACAGCTGCTTCTGGTGGACGACGAAGAGGACGCCCTGCTTGAGCTCGCCGAGCTGCTGGAAGGCGAGGGTTTCTGCTGTTTCACCGCCACCTCGGTGAAACTCGCCCTGCACCACCTCACCCGCCACCCCGACATTGCCCTGGTCATCACCGACCTGCGCATGCCTGAGGAAAGCGGCATGTCGCTGATCAAGCGCTTGCGCGAGCACACCTCGCGCCAGCATTTGCCGGTGATCGTCACCTCGGGCCACGCCGACATGGAGGACGTCAGCGACATGCTGCGCCTGCAGGTGCTGGACCTGTTCCGCAAGCCCATCTATCACGTGCGCTTGCTGGAAACCCTGAACAACCTCTTCCCGCAGCCCAAGGTGCACCTGGTTGGCCATTGAGCCTAAAAGCGTCATGGGCCCGGTCACTCGGAGCCACCCAGGTCACTGTCAGGCTGGCTAAGATATAGGCAGCAGGGGAACTCAGCGGCAAAGCCCCTGCCCAAGCCTCTGGCCGGCATCAGCCGGTAATCGATCGGGAAGCACACATGCACGCAGATGGTTTTTTCGAATGGCTGGGCCAGGCGCTGGGCGCGATCATTCGGTTTGTGGTCGACAGCCTGAGCTGGCTGTTCAACCTGCTGGCCCATGCAGGGGGCAATTTCGTCGAGGGGCTGTCGCGCACCCTGGGCATGGACACTTCGCTGATCAGCATCATCGCCCTGGTCATCGGCCTGATGTTTCTATATTCAGCCTTGCGCGCGTTCATGCGCGCCTCGATTTTCCTCGGGGTGATCTGGCTGATCCTGGGTTTGTGGCTGCTCAGTTGGATTATCCACTGAGCACAATGAGGTAGCATGGCGGGCCCGCGAAGGAGCCCGCATGAGTACACTGCTGAACGATTGGCGCGACCGCCCTACCCACCGTCGGGTCTGGGGCCTTGCCGCGCCAATGATCCTGTCCAATATTTCCGTGCCGCTGGTGGCGCTGGTCGACAGCACCGTCATCGGCCACCTGCCCCACGCCCACCAGTTGGGCGCCGTCGCCGTGGGCGCCAGCCTTTACGGTTTTCTGGCCTCGATGATGGGTTTCCTGCGCATGGGCGCTACCGGCTTTGCCGCCCAGGCGGCCGGGCGCAATGACGGCACCACACTGCGCCAGGTACTGTTGCAGGGCTTGTCGCTGGCCCTGCTGTTTTCCCTGCTGCTGTGGGCACTTGCCCTACCCTTCAGCCACCTGGCCCTGAGCCTGATGCAACCTTCGGCGGCCCTGGCGCAAAGCACCCGCGATTTCTTCCAGGTGCGCTTGCTGGGCCTGCCCGCCGCGCTGGGCACCTACGCCCTGGTCGGCTGGTTCCTGGGTACCCAGAACGCCCGGGCACCGCTGGCGATCCTGCTGGTCACCAACCTGACCAACATTGCGCTCAACCTGTGGTTCGTGATCGGCCTGGGGTGGGGCGTGATCGGTTCGGCCTGGGCCTCGGTCCTGGCGGAATGGCTGTCGGTGGCCATCGGCCTGGCGCTCACTCGCCCGTCTTTGCGGGCCTACCCCGGCGAAGTGGCCTGGGCGGCGCTGCGGGTGTGGCAAAGCTGGAAGCCGATGCTGGTGGTCAACCGCGACATCTTCCTGCGCAGCCTGGCGTTGCAATTGGTGTTCTTCCTGATCACCGTGCAGGGCGCCCGGCTGGGCGATGCCACCGTCGCCGCCAACGCACTGTTGCTCAACGGCCTGATGGTGACCGCCTACGCCCTGGACGGGCTGGCCCATGCGGTGGAAGCCCTGTGCGGGCATGCCATCGGCGCCGGCAACCGCGATGAACTGCGCCGCTCCATGACCGTGGCCTGTGGCTGGTCATTGCTGGCCAGCGTGGCGTTCGCCGTGTTGTTCCTGTTCGGCGGGCACCTGTTCATCGCGCTGCAGACCGATATACCCAGCGTACGTGATACCGCGGACATCTACTTGCCTTACCTCGCGGTGCTGCCGCTGATTGCCGTGGGTAGCTACCTGCTCGACGGCCTGTTCATTGGCGCAACGCGGGCGCGGGAAATGCGTAATGCGATGTTGCTGAGCGTGGCCCTGATGCTACCGGTAGCAGTATTGACCACCGGTTTGGGCAACCACGGCCTGTGGTTGAGCTTTCTGCTGTTCATGGCGTTGCGGGCGGTAACTCTGGGGGCCGCCGGGTGGCGGCTGCATCTGCGTGATGGGTGGTTTACGCAAGGCCACGGCTAACCAGCGATACCGGCCAACTGTCAGATCCTACAGTTACCAGGGGCGCGCAGGGGTGGTTCACTCAAGTCTTCATTGAATGCCCCGAGGACACCACCATGAACCCTGAATCGCAAGCCCGCGCCGACTTTAAAAACCTTGTCCGGCAACGCCTGGTAGCTCCCTTCGATGATCCCGAGGCCGTTATTTACCACTCCGACTTCTCTCGGGACATAGATGACTGGGCGCCCATGTGGATTGACGTCGCCCTCAGCGTACGTGACCGATTTCTACTGACAACACGTGACGCCAAGGACGATTACGCCTACTGCCATTCATTCAGGAGCGTTTCGGTCACGGCTGGATCCTACCTGTTGATTGGCGAAATGAAGGTCGACTCGCCAACCTTTATCTTCGGCGGCTTCGGTGCCTGGTCCGGGAACCGCACCATTGCCTGGGTACTGACCGCCCCCAGCAAAAAATTGGAGCGCCTTAATGTAACGTTCAACGTCCCTGCCGATGGGGTGATTGAACTGGAGTTCGGCGCCTACGCGCGCATGTGGGAGGAGACCGAGCACATGATGTCCTCGTGGCTGAAAAACGTGTCGCTGATCAGGATCAACGACTGACGAAACCCACTACATCCGGCAGCACCGGCGCCAACCAGCGCAGCGGTCGGGCGAAACTACCCACCAGAGTGATGTGGTTGATGCGGTTGTAGTAGAAGTCCTGCACCGGCACGCCTTGCTCACGCAGGCGTGTCGCCATCTGCCAGGTGTTGCGCCGCGGGTTCACCAGGTTGTCGCTGTTGGCGGCTATCAGCAGCGCCGGGGGCGCCTGGCGGCTCAGGTGGTTGACGGGCTGGGAGTCGGGTGGCTCGTGGGGGGAGAAGAACACGGGCTTGGCTTGCGGGTTTTCGATGGGCAGGAAATCGTAGGGCCCGGCCAGGCCGATCCAACCATGCAATATGGCCGGCGTCAGGCCTTCGGCGGCCAGCCAGCGTGGGTCCAGCGCCAGCATTGAAGCGTTGTAGGCGCCGGAGCTGTGCCCCATCACGAACAGTCGCTGGAGGTTGCCGCCATACCCTGCGATGTGCCGCCAGGTCCAGGCCAGCGCCGCCGCATTGTCCTTGAGAAAGTCCGGGTAGCGCACCTGTGGATAAAGCCGGTAATCGGCGACCACGGTCAGTATCCCCCGGGACGCGAGCGCTTCGCCGACAAAGCGGTACTGCTGCCGCGAGCCGCTGTTCCAGGTGCCCCCATAGAAAAAAACCACCACCGGGTGTTCCGGCAGTGGTTTCAAAGGCTGGTAGATGTCCAGTTGCTGGCGCGGGTCGCTGCCGTAGGCAACGCCCGCTGTCAGCCGGTAACTGTCCGACGGCGTCAGGCCGTCGACCAGTTTCAGCGGCGAGCAGGCCGCCAGCAGGGCAATGATCGCCCCGCCCAGCACGGCCAGCAGGCCTCTCATTCAGCTCACGACGACAGGTACGAGGAACGGGTCAGGCCCAGGCGCAATGCGTCCAGGTACTGAGTGCGTTCACGGGCGCTGATCTTGGCACTGGCGACCTTGTCACGGTAGTGGGTCATCAGTTCCTCGGGCGACAGGTGCACGTAGCGCAGCATGTCCTCGATGGTGTCGTGGGTCTCGATGCCGGCGTGGTACACGCTGCCATCGGCGTTCTGGTAGATGTTCACCGAGTCGGTATCACCGAACAGGTTGTGCATGTCACCCAGGATTTCCTGGTAGGCGCCCACCAGGAAGATACCCAGCAAGTAGTCTTCGCCCTCGTTCACCGAGTGCACCGGCAGGCTGGTCTCGATGCTCTGCTCGTCGACGTATTGCTTGATCTTGCCGTCGCTGTCGCAGGTCAGGTCCTGCAGCACGGCGCGGCGCATGGGCTCTTCGTCCAGGCGGTGCAGCGGCAGGATCGGCAGTACCTGGCCGATGGCCCAGGTGTCGGGCAGGCTCTGGAACACCGAGAAGTTGCAGATGTACTTGTCGGCCAGCTTGTCGTTGAGCTCATCCAGCACCATGCGGTGCGAGCGCTGGCGAGCCTTCAGCGAGTTGTGCAGGCGGCGGCACACGGCGAAGTAGCATTGCTCGGCCAGGGCTTTCTGGGCGAGGGTGATCTTGCCATCGGCGTACTGGGTGGCCACGTCACTCATGTAGTGGGTGGCGCGCCAGTAGGTCTCGGTGACCATTTCGATGTCGGTCGGGCCCAGCAGGTCCACCAGCCACTGCACGGTCTCGGGCAGGCTTTCCTTGTCTTCGATTTCCGGCACGTCGTCGTTGTGCTTCTCGACGTCGGTCACCTGCACCACCAGCATGGCGTGGTGAGCGGTCAGGGAACGGCCGCTTTCCGAGAAAATGTGTGGGTGCGGCAGGCCCTGGGCGTCGCAGAATTCCTTGAGCATGCCCACCACGACACCGGCGTAATCGTCCATGTCGTAGTTGATGGAGCTGGCATTGCGCGAGTGAGTACCGTCGTAGTCGACGCCCAGGCCGCCGCCCACGTCGATGTGGTCCACCGGCAAGCCCAGGGAGCGCAGTTCGCCGTAGTAGCGAATGGCTTCCTTGAAGCCGTGCTGGTAGTCAGCCAGGTTGGCGATCTGCGACCCCATGTGGAAATGCAGCAGGCGAATGCCGTCGTCCAGGCCGGCGGCGCGGAAGCGCTCCACTACCGACAGCAACTGGGCGGCAGACAGGCCGAATTTGGACTTCTCGCCACCGGTGTCGGCCCACTTGCTGGAGGCCAGCGACGACAGGCGCACGCGCAGGCCCACCTGCGGCTTGACCTTGAGGTCGGCCGCTTCTTCGATCACCAGCGCCACTTCCGACTCTTTTTCGATGACGATGAAGACGTTGTGGCCCAGCTTCTGGCCCATCAGCGCCAGGCGAATGAATTCGCGGTCCTTGTAGCCGTTGCAGACGATGGTGCCGCCCTTGGGCGCCAGGGCCAGCACGGCCAGCAGCTCGGGCTTGGAGCCGGCTTCAAGGCCGATGGAAACGTTCTGGGTGGCGATGATGTTTTCCACCACCGCTTCCTGCTGGTTGACCTTGATCGGGTACAGGGCGGTGTACTGGCTCTGGTAGTCCAGGCGCGCGATGTTGGCGTCGAAGGCGCCGGTCAGCTGGCGCACGCGGTCTTGCAGGATATCGGGGAAGCGTACCAGCAGTGGCAGCGACAGGCCGCTCTTGCGCAGTTCGTCCACCTGTTCGAACAGGTCGATGGGCGCACTCTGCGGCCCATTGGGACGCACTTCCACGCGCCCGGCCTCGTTGATCGCGAAATAACCGGCCCCCCAATGGCGGATCCCGTAAACACTGCGGCTGTCCGCAACTGTCCATTGGCTGCCATCGTCTTTGCGTGTGCGTCGTACGGACATCGAAGTCCCCTATAAAAAGTCAAATGCCACCGGCCATCAGGCCGGTGCAGTGTAATAAGTGAAGATGACGATTACCCGCCTGTGCAGGGTAGACCCTGCAGGGCGCGCCAAGTTTGCAAAAATGGAGAAAGCGCCGGTGCGGTTCAGCCGCCGGACTTCTTGGCCTTGAAACCCTGCTTGACCAGTTCGGCGAGCAGCAGCTCGACATGGTCGCCCTGGATTTCAATGACGCCATCCTTGAGAGCGCCGCCAGTACCGCAGCGGCGCTTGAGGGTGGTCGCCAGTTCCTTGAGGTCGTCGGGCGCCAGCGGGACGCCGGTGATGGTGGTCACCGTCTTGCCGCCCCGGCCCTTGCTTTCACGACGCACGCGGGCAATCCCGTCACCTTCGGGGATGACGGCCTGCTTGCAGATGCAGGCATCCAGGGGTTGACGACAGTCCGGGCAATGCCGACCTGCATCGGTGGAAAACACCAGGCCGCCGAGTGCGGCGAAGGATGCGGCTTTTTTGGCCACTGGCAATCCTCTTGTGAGGACGAAAAAACTGGCCGGCGCACGGGGCGTGACCGACCGCGAAGCCCCACTCAGGCAGGGGCAGCGCTACTGAAGGCGGTTGAAAGCCTGCAGCTTGAAAAGGTCGCGCAGTGTAACGGCAAATGCAAGGAATGCTAAGTGCCAAAACGCGCCATTTTCCACAAGTTTCGCGACGTGGCGCGCCCTGGAGCACCGCCGCCCCTCCAGGACCGGGCGAAGCTGGGGAACAGGGCCGCCGGGCAGACCGCGCCGCCTGCTTCCCTAGCGTGCGCCCGTTCCTGATAAAGCCCAGCGTCAGGGGGTCATGCACAACCGCAGGGCCATCAGCGAGTCCGGGCAGTAGGGCCGGGTTTCGCTTTCGGCCAGGGCCTGGGCCACGGGCATGAACCCCGCCTCCATCACCTCTTCCGGTTGAACGCTCAACGGGCCGTCCCACACCGCGGAATACACGGCGCACCAGGCGCGGTTGCAGGGTTCGTCGAAAAAGAAATGGCCATGGGCGGTCAGCGCTACACCCGTCACGCCCAGCTCTTCCTGCAACTCACGGGCAGCCGAGTCTTCGTAACTCTCCCCCGCGCTGACCATGCCGCCAGCCGCCACGTCCCAATACCCGGGGTACACCGCCTTGCTCAGGGTGCGGCGGTGCACACACAGCTCGCCTGCGGTGTTGAACAGCAGGATGAAAGTGGCACGGCCGATCAAGCCGCGCTCGCGCAGTTGATGGCGCGCCAGGGCGCCGAGCACGGTGTCCTGCTCGTCGACCCAGGTGATCTGCTCGGCGTCGGAAGCGGCGCGGTGCGCCGCCTCTTTATCGGAGTAACTCATCCGTCACCCCTGGGACAGCAGTTGACGCAGGTCGATCACTGCGGCATTGGCCCGGGAAATGTAGTTGGCCATCACCAGCGAATGGTTGGCCAGGATACCGAAGCCACTGCCGTTGAGGATCATCGGGCTCCAGACAGGCTCCTGGGAAGCCTCCAGTTCACGAATGATCTGGCGCACGCTGACCGTGGCGTTCTTCTTGGCCAGCACATCGGCGAAGTCCACTTCCACCGCGCGCAGCATGTGCGACAGTGCCCAGGCCTGGCCACGGGCTTCATAGAAGACGTTGTCGATCTGCATCCATGGGGTCTCGACGATTTCCTCGTCAAGCTGCGGCGCCTGTCCCGGCACGACGGTTTCGGTCTTCAGGCTGCTGTTGAGCTTGACCCGGCCGACACTGGCGGACAGGCGCTGGGACAGCGACCCCAGGCGCGTTGCCACGTCCCCCAGCCAGTTGTTCAGGTTGTCGGCACGCGGGTAGAACAGCGCGCCCGTCTGGTTCGGGTCCGACAGCCGCGCCTGGTAGCGGCCCAGGGAGTTGATGCCTTCCTGGAACTCGGACTCGCTGGACGGCCAGATCCAGCTCTTGTTATCGAAGTTGAAGCGCGGTTCGGCACGCACCAGGTCGCCATCTTCAGCCGACTGCGACTGGGAGCGGGCAAAGTCCTTGCGCAGCGCACGGCTGAAGTCACGCACCTGCACCAGCACGCCGTATTCCCAGCTGGGCATGTTGTCCATCCACAGGCCCGGTGGGAAACGGTCGTTGGAGATATAGCCACCCGGTTTGTTCAGCAGCGTGCCGGCCACGGTCTTGAGGGTTTCCACGGTGGTGTAGCCCACCACCATCTTGTGACCCTCGCGGGCGGCCGCTTCCTGGGCGTGCTGCTGCACCGGAAACAGCGCGGGCTCTTCACTCCAGTACCAGCCCAATGCACCGGTGACCAGCAGGTAGATGCCTATCACGCTCAACAGCGCGCGGCTGACCAGCAGGCCGCGCAGGTAACTGCGCGGTGCGGTCGGGGCCGCTCCCTTGCTGTCGGCGCTGGCGCGCGCCTCGCCTTTGCCTGTGCGGTTCTTCCAGTCCAGCATGGCTATATCCTTTCGATCACTGAATTCAAAAGTTCGACCGCGAGCCCCGCGCATCGTGCCAGTGAAACTCGATGTAACGCCTCGAGACACTGCGGGGCCGACGATCCTGGCCTGCACTATAAATCAAGCAGCCGCCCAGGCATAAGCGACTGGCCAGTCATTAAATGAATGCACAAACCGCCGCCTTAAATGCCCAGCGGCCAGCACGGGGAAAAAACCCTGTGCTAGCATAGAGCCATCACGCAGCGCCATACCGCCAATAAGCAGTCAGCCCATGACCGAACCCCAAGACCCCAGCCGAGAGCGGCTAAAGCATCATTTTGCCCAGCGGGTCATCCACCAGGCCCGGCACATCCTGGAGACCTGGCAGCGCCTGCAACGCAGCGAATGGTCGGGGGACAACCTGCGTGAACTGAATGAGGCCAGTCTGCGCCTGCTGCGCTTCGCCGAACGTTTCGAGCAGCCGGAGCACACGCTGATCGCCCGCCAGCTTCGGCAGGTGCTGCTGGCGGTGGAAACCAACCATGGACGCCTGAGCAGCGAGGTCATCGGCGAACTCAACCGCCTGATGCAACGCTTGTCGCGCACAGGCCTGCGCCATGGCGACAGCCTCGACCAGGCACCGCTTCCGCCCCTGCGCAAGCCCGTGTACCTGCTGCTGCAGGACGTGGAGCGCAGCGAACGCCTGGCCGTGCAGCTGGAGTTCTTTGGCCTGTATGTGCAGGCACTGGCCAACCCCGCGGCATTCCAGGCCTCGTTGCGTGAATGCCTGCCAGCGGCCATCGTCATGGACGTGGACTTCGGCGGGTGCGGCATTGGCCTGCAACTGGCGGCCCAGGCCCAGGAGGGCCAGGACCCGAAACTGCCACTGCTGTTCTTCAGCCTGCATGAAACCGACACCCCCACGCGCCTGGCCGCCGTGCGCGCCGGTGGCCAGGAATTTCTCACCGGTGCGCTGGAGGCTTCCAGCCTGCTGGAGAAGATCGAGGCGTTGACGTGCGTGGCCCAGTACGAGCCGTTCAAGGTACTGATCATCGATGACTCCCGCGCCCAGGCCATGCATACCGAACGCCTGCTCAACAACGCAGGTATCGTCACCCGCACCTTGATCGACCCCATCGGCGCGATGGCCGAACTGGCCGACTTCCAGCCCGACTTGATCATCCTCGACATGTACATGCCCGCCTGCACGGGCCCGGAGCTTGCGAAGGTCATCCGCCATAACGACCGTTATGTCAGCGTACCGATCATTTACCTGTCGGCCGAGGACGACCTGGACAAGCAGCTCGACGCCATGAGCGAAGGCGGCGACGACTTCCTGACCAAGCCCATCCGCTCGCGGCACCTGATCACCACGGTGCGCAACCGCGCTGCCCGGGCACGCAACCTCAAGTCGCGGATGGTGCGTGACAGCCTCACCGGGCTGTACAACCACACCCACATCCTGCAACTGCTGGAAGACTGCGCGTTCCGGGCCTGCCGCGAGGGCAAGCCGCTGACCTTCGCCATGCTCGACATTGACCACTTCAAGAAGGTCAACGACAGCCACGGCCACCCCATGGGTGACCGCGTCATCAAAAGCCTGGCGCTGTTCCTCAAGCAGCGGCTGCGCAAGACTGACTTCATCGGCCGCTATGGTGGCGAGGAGTTCGCCATTGTCATGCCCGACACGGATATCGAGGCGGCCCATGCCGTGCTGGACGAGATTCGCGAGCGCTTCGCGGAGATCCACTACCCGGCGCAGCCGCACGACCTGCAATGCACCTTCAGCGCCGGCGTGGTGCAAATGGTCGAGGCCAGCGACAGCCTTACCATGGCAACCCAGGCCGATGAGGCGCTGTACCGCGCCAAGCGGCTGGGGCGCAACCGGGTTCTGGTCGTCTGATGGTGTTGCCCGGCCCTGCAGGCGCCGCCCACTGCAGGACCGGGCAACGCCAACCCGACAGATGAAGTAACAACCCCGCCCCCTGCACGGCAAAGCCCACTGGGCTATGATGCGCACACTTTTGCTTTGCGAGATTGCCATGCGCCGCCTGCTTTGCCTTCTGTTACTGGTACTGACCCTGCCCGCTGTCGGCGCCGGGCTGCTGGACTCACGCCCCAGCGCTACGCTGGGCGGTGCCCTGAACAGCAACAGCGACTTCCTGCCGGTGCACCAGGCGTTCCAGCTCAACCTCGGCAAAACCACGCCTGACGCCATCACCCTGCAGTTCGTCGCCACCGACGGCTACTACCTGTACCGCCACCGCTTCCAGTTCAAGGCGACACCGGCGGACATCAAGCTGGGCACCCCGCAACTGCCCGACGGCGAGAAAAAACACGACGAATACTTTGGTGATGTCGAGGTGTACCACGGCATCGTCGAGGTCACCCTGCCCCGCGACCCGGCCGACCACCGGCCCTTCACCCTGGCGGTCACGTACCAGGGCTGTGCCGACAAGGGCCTGTGCTACCCGCCGGAAACCGAGAAACTGGCCATCGATGGCGGCGCCCCCGCCGACGCCAACGCCACGCTCACTGGCCCGGCCGGTGGTGCCCCCGTGCGCGGCTGGTCCTGGTATGAATTGTTGCTGTACCTGCTCGGCGGCATAGGCCTGACCTTTACCCCATGCGTGCTGCCGATGCTGCCTATTCTGTCGGCCGTGGTCATGCGTGGCCAGAGCAGCAAACTGCGCCGTTACAGCCTGTCGCTGGCCTATGTGCTGCCCATGGCGCTGTGCTTCGCGGTGCTGGGGGCCCTGATGGGGCTGTTCGGTGCCGGCCTGAACCTGCAGGCTCGGCTGCAATCGGCCTGGGTGCTGGGGCCGTTCTCGCTGTTCTTCGTGGTGTTTGCCCTGTCGATGTTCGGCCTGTTCGAACTCAAGCTGCCGGCCGCCATCAGCCACCGCCTGGACCGCATCGCCGGCAATACCCAGGGCGGCTCGCTGTGGGGCGCCGCCGTGATGGGTGTGCTATCCAGCCTGCTGGTATCACCGTGCGTTTCAGCGCCCCTGGCCGGTGCCTTGCTGTACATCAGCACCACCGGCGATGCCTTGGGCGGGGCGCTGAAGCTGTTCGCACTGGGCCTGGGCATGGGCCTGCCGCTGATGGCCGTGGCCATTGGCGGGGTGACCTGGCTGCCAAAAAGCGGCCCGTGGCTGGAACTGGTCAAGAATGCCATTGGCGTACTGCTGCTGGCCCTGGCCATCGGCTTGCTCAGCCGCGTGCTGCCGGGGCCGGTCACCTTGTTGCTGGTGGGCCTGCTGGCCGCAGGCGTCGGCCTGTTCCTGGGCGCCCTGGAGTTTACCGCCAAGCTACCCCGCCAACGGCTGGCCCAACTGCTCGGGCTGCTGCTGGTGGTGTATGGCCTGGCATGCTGGTATGGCGCAATGAGCGGCCAGGGTGACCCGCTGCGGCCACTGCCTGGCCCCGTGGCCAACAGCGCATCGGCAGCCCCGGCCAGCAACCGCTGGCAGACGATCACCACCGCCGGGGAACTGGACCAGGCCCTGGCCCAGGCGAAGCAGGCCGGCAAACCACTGGTACTGGACTGGTACGCTGACTGGTGCATCAGTTGCAAGGTCATCGAGCACGACGTGCTCACCGACCCGCAGGTGGTGTCGCGCCTGGCGGGCTACCAGCAGGTGCGGTTCGACGTCACCGACAGCAATGCCGAACAGCGCGCCCTGCTGGACCGCTACAAACTGTTCGGCCCCCCTGCCCTGGTGTTCTTCGCACCCGATGGCAGCGAAATCGCCGATGCCAAGGTCATCGGTGAAACCGATGCTGCCGGCTTCCTCGGCAAGATCACCCTGGCAGACCGCCAAATGGTCCGTTGAGCCGCCAGGCCGGTGCTTGCGCTGGCCTGAGTGACCCATTTCAGCAAACAAGTCACAAATTTCAGGCGAACATCGGGCAACGTGCAGGCTATTGTGCTTGACTGGACAGTCGTCGCCCCATTGCGGCATAGTCGTGCCGCCTGAACAAACCGGGTAGTTTCAAGGAGCCGTGAATGCAGATGATCCTCAGGTTTTCGCCCAAGTTGCCCCTGGTATCAACGCAAAACGTGACGCGCCGCCAAGAGTGAGCATCCCACTTCTCGAACAGTGGGTGTCCCATGGGGCTACCGCCGCAATTTCCGCCATTGCCATGGCAGGCCTCAACCGGCCGTCATGGCGATCCGCGACCTTGGCGCCAGCGCTTGCCGACTGGCTTGGGAGGTCGCCCTGGAACAATTTGTACACACTACCTGAACGCCCCTGACCGACCCTTGGGAGTTGATGATTAATGGATATTCGCAAAGTAAAGAAACTGATCGAGCTGCTGGAAGAGTCCGGTATCGACGAGCTGGAAATTCGTGAAGGCGAAGAGTCCGTACGGATCAGCCGTCACAGCAAGACCCCGGCCCAGCAGTACTACGCGCCAGCCCCGGTTGCCGCCCCTGTCGCTGCCCCGGCTGCCGCGCCCGCCGCCGCTGCCGACGCACCGGCCGCTGCACCGAAACTGAACGGTACCGTGGCCCGCTCGCCAATGGTCGGTACGTTCTACCGCAAGGCTTCGCCTGCCTCGCCAGCCTTCGTTGAAGTCGGCCAGACCGTGAAGAAAGGCGACACCCTGTGCATCGTCGAAGCGATGAAGATGATGAACCACATCGAAGCTGAAACCAGCGGTGTGATCGAATCGATCCTCGTGGAAGACGGCCAGCCGGTTGAATTCGACCAGCCGCTGTTCACCATCGTTTGAATCGCGGAGAGCCAACGATGTCCCAACCTGCGAAATTGGAAAAAGTCCTGATTGCCAACCGCGGCGAAATCGCCCTGCGGATCCTGCGTGCCTGCAAGGAACTGGGTATCAAGACTGTCGCCGTCTACTCCAAGGCCGACAAGGAGCTGATGCACCTGGGCCTGGCAGACGAGTCCGTTTGCATCGGTCCGGCACCGGCTGCGCAATCCTACCTGCACATTCCGGCGATCATCGCGGCTGCCGAAGTGACTGGCGCTACCGCCATTCACCCTGGCTACGGCTTCCTGGCTGAAAACGCCGACTTCGCCGAACAGGTCGAGAAATCCGGCTTCGCCTTCATCGGCCCGAAAGCCGACACCATTCGCCTGATGGGCGACAAGGTATCGGCCAAGCACGCCATGATCGAAGCCGGCGTGCCGACCGTTCCCGGTTCCGACGGCCCGCTGCCCGAAGACGAGGAAGAAGCCCTGCGCATCGGCCGTGAAGTCGGCTACCCGGTGATCATCAAGGCCGCCGGTGGCGGTGGTGGTCGCGGCATGCGCGTGGTGCACAAGGAAGAAGACCTGATCGCTTCGGCGAAGCTGACCCGTACCGAAGCCGGTGCTGCGTTCGGCAACCCGATGGTCTACCTGGAGAAGTTCCTGACCAACCCACGCCACGTGGAAGTGCAGGTACTGTCCGACGGCCAGGGCCACGCCATCCACCTGGGCGACCGTGACTGCTCCCTGCAGCGCCGCCACCAGAAGGTACTGGAAGAAGCCCCGGCACCGGGTATCGACGAAGAAGCCCGGCAGATGGTCTTCGCTCGCTGCGTCAAAGCGTGCATCGACATCGGCTACCGCGGCGCCGGCACCTTCGAATTCCTGTATGAAAACGGCGCGTTCTATTTCATTGAAATGAACACCCGTGTACAGGTAGAGCACCCGGTATCGGAAATGGTCACCGGCATCGACATTCTCAAAGAGATGTTGAGCATCGCTGCAGGCAACCCGCTGTCGTACACCCAGGATGACGTAGTCATTCGCGGCCACTCGCTGGAATGCCGTATCAACGCCGAAGACCCGAAGAACTTCATTCCGAGCCCAGGCACGGTCAAGCACTTCCACGCACCAGGCGGCAACGGCGTTCGCGTCGATTCGCACCTGTACAGTGGCTATGCCGTTCCGCCGAACTACGATTCGCTGATCGGCAAACTGATCACCTACGGCAAGGACCGCGACGAAGCCATGGCGCGCATGCGCAACGCCCTGGACGAGATCGTGGTGGACGGGATCAAGACCAACATCCCGCTGCACCGCGACCTGACCCGCGACGAAGGCTTCTGCAAAGGCGGCGTGAACATCCACTACCTGGAACACAAGCTGGCTGCCCAGAAGTGATTCACGGTTGTAGATAGCGGTACAGAAAACCGGCCCTCGAGGCCGGTTTTTTCATGCCTGGGGACAGGCATTGCGGGAGCTGGCTTGCCAGCGCGCTTTTTGCTGCATCAACAAGCTCGCTGGCAAGCCAGCTCCCGCAAAGTCGAGTAAACTGCCGCCCTTTAGATCCCGATTCCAAAGGTACCCGCCATGCCGTGGCTGCAAGTTCGTCTGGCCATCAGCCCAGAACAAGCCGAAACCTATGAAGACGCCCTGCTGGAAGTCGGCGCCGTTTCGGTCACCTTCATGGACGCCGAAGACCAGCCGATCTTCGAACCGGAGCTCAACACCACGCCGCTGTGGGCCCACACCCACTTGCTGGCCCTGTTCGAAGCCGACGCCGAGCCTGCCAGCGTATTCGCCCACCTGGAGCTGCTGACCGGCGCGGCACTGCCCGAGCACCACGCCGAGGTGATCGAAGACCAGGACTGGGAGCGCAGCTGGATGGACAACTTCCACCCCATGCGCTTCGGCCAGCGCCTGTGGATCGTGCCCAGCTGGCACGCCGCCCCGGAACCTGGCGCGGTGAACCTGCTGCTGGACCCGGGCCTGGCCTTCGGCACAGGCACCCACCCCACCACCGCGCTGTGCCTGGAATGGCTCGATGGCCAGGACCTGAAGGGCCAGAACGTGCTGGATTTCGGCTGCGGCTCGGGCATTCTGGCCATCGCCGCCCTGCTGCTCGGCGCTGAGCACGCGGTAGGTACCGACATCGACGTGCAGGCGCTGGAAGCATCGCGCGACAATGCCCGGCGCAATGGCGTGGCCGACGCGCAGTTCCCGCTGTACCTTCCGCAAGACCTGCCGCAGGTACAGAGCGATGTGCTGGTGGCCAACATCCTCGCCGGCCCACTGGTTTCCCTGGCGCCACAGCTGACCGGCCTGGTGAAGCCCGGCGGCCTGCTGGCCCTGTCGGGCATCCTTGCCGAGCAAGGCGAGGAAGTGGCCGCCGCCTATGCCGCCGCGTTCGACCTGGACCCTATCGCCGACCGCGATGGCTGGGTACGCATCAGTGGTCGCCGCCGCTGAGAGCGCCTAGAATGCTTGTCTGCATAACCCGGACCCGCGCATGACCGACAGTTTCGTCACCCAGTGCCCCCATTGCCAGACCAGCTTTCGCGTCAGCCACACTCAACTGAGCGTGGCCCGCGGAGTGGTGCGTTGTGGCGCCTGCCTGCAGGTGTTCAACGCTGCGCGCCAGCTGCTGGAGCAAAGCACCGGCCGCCAGGAACCTGCCCAGGAACCCGCGCCACCGGTCGCCGGGCAGCGCGCCGCGCCCATCAGCCTGCGCGAGTGGACGGCCAACGAGCTGGACCTCGACCAGCTCGACCTCGACGGCGAACTGGCACGCCTGGAGCAACGGGAGATCCAGCCGGTCAAGGCGTTCAAGGACCACCCTCCACGCGATGAGTCGTTCAGCGCCAGCCGGGACGAGCATCAGGATGAAGCGTGGCACGAGCGGCCCTTCGGCACCCACGCCGAGGACCTCGAACTGCACGACGATGACGAACCGTCGCCCCCCATCATCGAGCGCCAGCCGGCCCTTGACGAGGACACCGACAACGAGCGCACCGAGCCTTCGCTGACCCTGACGCCCGTCGAAGCGCACGCGCCCGCCCTTGGCCGCCTGCACGCTGATGACGACCTGCCGCCGCGTGGCGAGCGCTTGTCGGCACTGGATGCCGATGACGACGAGCCTGACGAACCGGCGCCCCGCCCTGGCCGGCACGAACGCAGCGAGCCGAACCTGCGCGAGGCGCCGCTGCTGGACCTGATGGACGACCCGCTGCAACTGGATTGGCAGAAACGCCGCACGCCGTGGGGTAAACGGCTGCTGTGGACCCTGGCGACCCTGGTGGCCGCCCTGGCCCTGGGCGGCCAGTACCTGTGGTACCACTTCGACGAACTGGCCCGCCAGGACCAGTACCGGCCGTGGTTCCAGCAGGTATGCCCGAGCCTGGGCTGCAGCGTGCCGTCGAAGGTCGACATCGACCGCATCAAGAGCAGCAACCTGGTGGTGCGCAGCCACCCCGACTTCAATGGCGCGCTGGTGGTGGACGCGATCATCTACAACCGCGCGCCGTTCTCCCAGCCCTTCCCGCTGCTGGAGCTGCGTTTCGCCGACCTCAATGGCCAATTGATAGCCAGTCGTCGGTTCAAGCCAGGCGAATACCTGTCGGGCGAGCTGGCCGGTAGCCAGGCCGAAATGCCACCCCAGACCCCGATCCACATCTCGCTGGACATCCTCGACCCCGGCCCGAAAGCGGTGAATTACAGCCTCAGCTTCCGCTCCCCCGAGTAGCCCGCCCCTGTAAACACTGGCTCCTTGAGGAGCCGGCCTGCCAGCGCGCTTTTCATTGCCCCGCGAGCTGGCTGGCACGCCAGTGCCCACAAAAATGGCGCTGCCAGGCAACCAAACCACTCGGCATAAGCAAATAGTTGTTCAGATTTTATCCAAAACGACCTTTATCCGGTCACCGAGAGCGGGTATTATGCCCACCCTTTTTCGAACTCTAATGATCCGGCCCCACAACAGGGAACACCTATGTCGGCGGTACGCATCGGCCCATATACATTGAACAACGCCCTGATCCTTGCCCCTATGGCAGGGGTCACGGACCAGCCCTTCCGGCAGCTTTGCCGACGGATGGGCGCAGGCCTGGTTGTATCAGAAATGGTCACCAGTGACATGAGCCTGTGGAACAGCCGCAAGTCGCGCATGCGCATGATCCACGAAGGCGATCCCGAGCCCCGCTCGGTACAGATCGCCGGTGGAGACGCGCAGATGCTGGCCGCGGCCGCGCGGGCCAACGTCGAAATGGGCGCCCAGATCATCGACATCAACATGGGCTGCCCGGCGAAGAAAGTCTGCAACAAGGCGGCAGGTTCCGCTTTACTGAAAGACGAGGCCCTGGTGCAGGAGATCCTGCATGCCGTGGTCGGCGCCGTCCAGGTGCCCGTTACCCTGAAGATTCGCACCGGCTGGGACCGTTCCAACAAGAATGGCATCACCGTTGCAAAGATTGCCGAGCAGGCGGGCATCAGCGCCCTGGCGGTACATGGCCGCACACGCGCCGATCTTTACACGGGTGAAGCCGAATACGACACCATCGCTGCCATCAAGCAGGCGGTGTCGATCCCGGTCTTTGCCAATGGCGACATCGATTCACCGCAAAAGGCCCGGCGCGTCCTCGACGCCACCGGTGCCGACGGCCTGCTGATCGGCCGCGCCGCCCAGGGGCGGCCGTGGATCTTTCGCGAGACCGAGCATTACCTGCGCACCGGCGAACTGTTGCCGGCACCGCAATTGAGTGAAGTGGAACAGATTCTGCTGGAGCACCTGACGGCACTGCACGCCTTCTATGGCGATGTGATGGGCGTGCGTATCGCCCGCAAGCATGTCGGGTGGTACCTGGCCACCTTGCCGGGCGCCAAGGAATTCCGCGCCCAGTTCAACCGCTTGGAAGATACGCAAGCGCAGTGCGCCAACGTTCGCCAGTTCCTCGGTGAATGTAATGAGAGCCCTGTGACAGGGGACGGACAGGGGGTGGCCGCATGACGATGATGACCGAGACTTTAGTGAGTGGAACAACGCCCGTGAGCGACAACGTCAACTTGAAACAGCACCTCAACACGCCCAGCGAAGAGGGTCAGACCCTTCGCGGCAGTGTTGAAAAGGCGCTGCACAATTATTTCGCCCATCTTGAGGGCGCTGCCGTCACTGACGTGTACAACCTGGTGCTTTCCGAAGTCGAGGCCCCCTTGCTCGAAAGCGTGATGAACTACGTCAAGGGCAACCAGACCAAGGCCAGCGAAATGCTGGGCCTGAATCGCGGTACCTTGCGCAAGAAGCTCAAGCAATACGATCTGCTGTAAGCATGCATTCAAACCAGAAAAGGCGACCTGTCCAGGGTCGCCTTTTTTGCTGACTCCTCTGCTTTAGACGGAAATTGAAATGACCGACCAGACTACCCGCCTGCCGATCCGCCGCGCTTTGATCAGCGTTTCCGACAAGACCGGTATCCTTGAATTCGCCCGTGAACTCGAAGCCCTGGGCGTCGAGATCCTGTCCACCGGCGGTACCTTCAAGCTGCTGACGGACAACGGCGTTGCCGCAGTGGAAGTGGCGGACTACACCGGCTTCGCCGAAATGATGGACGGCCGGGTGAAAACCCTGCACCCGAAAATCCACGGCGGCATCCTGGGCCGTCGCGGTATCGACGACGCCATCATGAACGAGCACGGCATCAAGCCGATCGATCTGGTCGCGGTCAACCTCTATCCGTTCGAAGCCACCATCAGCAAGCCAGGCTGCGACCTGCCGACCGCCATCGAGAACATCGACATCGGCGGCCCGACCATGGTCCGTTCCGCGGCCAAGAACCACAAGGACGTGGCCATCGTGGTCAACGCCAGCGACTATGGCCAGGTGCTGGAAAGCCTGAAAACCGGCGGCCTGACCTACGCCCAGCGTTTCGACCTGATGCTCAAGGCCTTCGAGCACACCGCCGCCTACGACGGCATGATCGCCAACTACATGGGCACCGTGAACCAGGCCGCCGAGACCCTGAGCACCGAAGGCCGCAGCGAATTCCCGCGCACCTTCAACAGCCAGTTCATCAAGGCCCAGGAAATGCGCTACGGCGAGAACCCGCACCAGAGCGCGGCGTTCTACGTGGAAGCCAAGCCGGCCGAAGTGGGCATCGCCACCGCCACGCAGTTGCAGGGCAAGGAACTGTCCTACAACAACGTGGCCGATACCGATGCAGCCCTCGAGTGCGTGAAGAGCTTCGTCAAGCCCGCCTGCGTGATCGTCAAGCACGCCAACCCGTGCGGCGTGGCCGTCAGCCCTGACGCCGAAGGCGGCATCCGCCAGGCCTACGAGCTGGCCTACGCCACTGATACCGAGTCGGCTTTCGGCGGCATCATCGCCTTCAACCGCGAACTGGACGCCGAGACCGCCAAGGCCATCGTCGACCGTCAGTTCGTGGAAGTGATCATCGCCCCAAGCGTCAGCGAAGAAGCCCGCGCCATTGTGGCCGCCAAGGCCAACGTGCGCCTGCTGGCCTGCGGCCAGTGGTCGGCCGACCGCGCCGCTGCGTGGGACTACAAGCGCGTCAACGGCGGCCTGCTGGTACAGAGCCGCGACATTGGCATGATCGGCGCCGATGACCTGAAAGTGGTGACCCAGCGCGCCCCGACCGAACAGGAAATCCACGACCTGATCTTCGCCTGGAAAGTGGCCAAGTACGTCAAGTCCAACGCCATTGTCTACGCCAAGAACCGCCAGACCATCGGTGTCGGCGCCGGCCAGATGAGCCGCGTGAACTCCGCGCGCATCGCCGCCATCAAGGCCGAGCACGCAGGCCTGCAGGTACAGGGCGCGGTCATGGCCTCGGACGCGTTCTTCCCGTTCCGTGACGGCATCGACAACGCCGCCAAAGTGGGTATCACCGCGGTCATCCAGCCTGGCGGCTCCATGCGTGACGCCGAAGTCATCGCTGCCGCCGACGAAGCCGGCATCGCCATGGTCTTCACCGGCATGCGTCATTTCCGCCACTGATCGATAGCAGGGGGAGCCGCGAATCGCGGTTCTCCCCACGGGGAAATCGCTGTTTCTGCAACTGCAGCGCAATCCCCACACAGAATTCGAGGTTTTAGCTATGAACGTATTGATCATTGGCAGCGGCGGCCGTGAACACGCCCTGGCCTGGAAGGTAGCCCAGGACCCACGCGTCGAGAAAGTTTTCGTCGCCCCCGGCAACGCCGGTACCGCTACCGAAGCCAAGTGCGAGAACGTCGCCATTGACGTGCAGGCCATCGAGCAGTTGGCCGATTTCGCCGAGAAGAACGTTTCCCTGACCATCGTCGGCCCGGAAGTGCCATTGGTGGCTGGCGTGGTCGACCTGTTCCGCAGCCGTGGCCTGGACTGCTTCGGCCCTACCAAGGGCGCGGCGCAGCTGGAAGGTTCCAAGGCATTCGCCAAGGACTTCCTGGCCCGCCACAAGATCCCGACCGCCGAATACCAGAACTTCACCGAGATCGAGCCAGCCCTGGCCTACCTGCGTGAAAAAGGTGCGCCCATCGTCATCAAGGCCGACGGCCTGGCCGCCGGCAAAGGCGTGATCGTCGCCATGACCCTGGCCGAAGCCGAGGATGCGGTGCGTGACATGCTGGCCGGCAACGCCTTCGGCGAGGCAGGTTCGCGCGTGGTGATCGAGGAGTTCCTGGACGGCGAAGAAGCCAGCTTCATCGTCATGGTCGACGGCAAGAATGTGCTGCCCATGGCCACCAGCCAGGACCACAAGCGCGTCGGCAACGGCGACAGCGGCCCGAACACTGGCGGCATGGGTGCCTACTCCCCCGCCCCGGTGGTTACCGCCGACGTGCACCAGAAGGTCATGGACCAGGTGATCTGGCCGACCGTGCGCGGCATGGCCGAGGAAGGCAACGTCTACACCGGTTTCCTGTACGCGGGCCTGATGATCGACAAGGCCGGTAACCCGAAAGTCATCGAGTTCAACTGCCGTTTCGGTGACCCGGAAACCCAGCCGGTGATGCTGCGCCTGCAGTCGAGCCTGGTGCTGCTGGTCGAGGCCGCCCTGGCCCAGGCCCTGGACAAGGTAGAGGCCCAGTGGGACCCACGCCCGAGCATGGGCGTGGTGCTGGCAGCCGGTGGCTACCCCGCCGACTACGCCAAGGGCGACGCTATCCAGGGCCTGGACGCCGCGGCTCAGCTGCCTGGCAAGGTCTTCCATGCCGGCACCGCCTTGAACGGCGACCAGGTCGTGACCTCCGGCGGCCGCGTGCTATGCGCCACCGCTCTGGGCAATACCGTGGGTGAAGCGCAACAGCAAGCCTACGCCCTGGCGAGCAAGATCGACTGGAACGGCTGCTTCTACCGTACCGACATCGGCTACCGCGCCATTGCCCGGGAAAACGCCAAGTAACATCTCCTTACGCCTTGGGTAGCGGTTTTTCCCGTTACCCAGGGCCGTTCGGCCACTGGCCCTACGCTTTATCCTCCGCGCATAGTTATACTCAGTCATTAAACCTTCGAAGGGATTTCGCTGTGCGTTGGCTCAGGATCGCCATTTCATCGATTGTCTGTGCACTGACACTGCTGTGCGCGTACCCGGCCCTGGCCGAGTCCGGCAGCGGCTGGTCAGTATTGCTCGATGAACACGCGCACCTGCAACTGAGCGACGTACGCTCGGAGCGCTTCCAGAACCAGTTCGGCCCCCTTGAACTGAGCCAGCTGGCGCCCACCGCTCCCCATACCGCGCAATGGTTGCACTATCGCCTGCCACCAGGCCCCCACGAGCAGGTATTGCGCATTTTCGCGCCTGACCTGTCCGAACTCGAATTCTATGTACTGGACGGCGACACGCTGATCCGCCAGCAGCGTAGCGGCCGCGACAGCCTGGGCGTGGAACCTGCCCTGGCCAACACCGACATCCTGCTACCGGTGCCCATCAGCTCCCGCCCCCTGGACCTGTACCTGCGCCTGGCCTCGGCCCATCAATTGCGCCCCAGCGTGGCCTTGCTACCCGCCATAACCGCCGCGGCCGACCAGCGCCAGACCCTCCTGATGGGCCTGCTGTTCGGTTGCCTGGGCATGCTGGTGGTGCACAACCTGGCCCGCTACGCCTATAGCCGCTCCAGCAGCAGCCTGTGGCTGGCCGCGGCAGAGACACTGCTGACCCTGAGCGCGGCGATCCTGCTGAACCTCAGCGGCCCCTGGTTCGACACCTGGCACTCGCTGCGCACCACGGGTAGCTACCTGTCCCTGATGGTGGCCGCCATCTGCTGCCTGATGTTCACCCAGCGGTTCTTCGCGCCGCGCAACAGCCCGCTGATCGACCGCCTGCTGGCGTGCGCCAAGGTGTTGATCGGCCTCAGCGGCCTGTTGGTACTGCTGGTCGATGGCCTGCCCATCAACTCCATCACCTACGCCATGATGGTGGTGGGCGGCCTGGGCATGCTGCTCACGGCGGCCTGGCACTGGCAGCAGGGCTACCGCCCAGCGCGGCTGTTCACCTGGGCCATGCTGGTGCTCAACCTGGGCGTGCTGATCGTGCTGCCCGCCTTGCTGGTACTGACCCGTACCCCGCCCCAGTGGCTGGTGCTGGGCCTGATGGCCGTTGGCGCGCTGACCGGGCTGATGCTCAACACCGCCCTGAGCGAACGCTTGCGCACCATCAGCGAAGACCGCTTCAGCGCCAGCCGCGAACTGGCGGCCAGCACCGCGGAAATAAACGCCAAGGCAGAATTCCTGGCACGCATCAGCCACGAGATTCGCACCCCGATGAACGGCGTGCTGGGCATGACCGAGCTGCTGCTGGGCACCCCCCTGTCGGTCAAGCAGCGCGATTACGTGCAAACGATCCACAGCGCCGGCAACGAATTGCTGACACTGATCAACGAGATTCTCGACATTTCCAAGATCGAGTCCGGGCAGATCGAGCTCGATGACGTGCAGTTCGACCTCAGTGCCCTGATCGAAGAATGCCTGAATATCTTCCGCGCCAAAGCCGAACAGCAAAACGTCGAGCTGATCAGCTTCACCCAGCCCCAGGTACCCCAGGTCATCAGCGGTGACCCCACACGCCTGCGCCAGACCCTGCTGGCCCTGCTCGACCACGCCTTGAAGAAAACCGACGAAGGCGAAGTACTGCTGGTGGTGGCGCTGGACCAGCGCAGCGGCGAACCACGCCTGCGTATCGCCGTGCAGGACAGCGGCGTGCCCATCCCGCGCGATGAGCGCGACGCGCTGCTGCACAGTGAACTGCACAGCAAGAACCTGCTGTCGGGCAACGAAGTGGGTGGCCACCTGGGCCTGGTCATTGCCCGCCAGCTGATCCTGCTGATGAAAGGCGAATTCGGTATCAAGAGCGGCAGCCAGCAGGGCAGCACCCTGTGGCTGACCTTGCCCCTGGACCCCGAGCGCCTGGAACACCCGACCCTGGACCTGGACAGCCCCCTGCGCGGCGCCCGGGTGCTGGTGGTGGATGACAACGACACCTGCCGCAAAGTGCTGGTGCAGCAGTGCAGCGCCTGGGGCCTGAACGTGAGTTCGGTGCCCTCGGGCAAGGAAGCACTGGCCCTGCTGCGTACCAAGGCCCACCTGCGCGACTATTTCGACGCGGTGCTGCTGGACCAGAACATGCCCGGCATGACGGGCATGCAACTGGCCGCCAAGATCAAGGAAGACCCGAGCCTCAACCACGATATCCTGATCATCATGCTGACCGGCATCAGCAACGCACCGACCAAGATCATCGCCCGCAATGCCGGTATCAAGCGCATCCTGGCCAAGCCCGTGGCCGGCTATACCCTCAGAACCACCCTGGCCGACGAACTGGCGCAACGCGGGCAGGCGAATGCGCAGGCCAGCACGCCACCGGCCAGCGCCCCTGTCGCCGTGCCCGGTGACTTCCGCATTCTGGTCGCGGAGGACAACAGCATCTCCACCAAGGTTATCCGTGGCATGCTGGGCAAGCTCAACGTGCAGCCCGACACCGCCAGCAACGGCGAGGAGGCCCTGCGGGCCATGAAAGCCCAACGTTACGACCTGGTGCTGATGGACTGCGAAATGCCCATACTCGATGGCTTCTCCGCTACCCAGCAGTTGCGTGACTGGGAACTGGGCACCAACCGTGAGCGCACGCCGGTGGTGGCACTGACGGCGCACATCCTCACCGAACACAAGGAGCGCGCGCGTGAGGCCGGAATGGACGGGCACATGGCCAAGCCGATAGAACTGTCGCAATTGCGCGAGCTGATCGAGCACTGGGTGGCGCAACGCAACCAGGCACAAAGCCAGGCCAGCAATTCCTGAACGCCACACGCCACCCTGGCCGGCTTCCACAGTAAGACAGGCGAGCATCTCCCACGCTAGACTCTGCCGTCGCCCACCCTCCGCCAAGAGCCCTTACCCATGCTCCACACGTTGTTCAGCGTTTACCTGAAGATGCTGGTGCTCTACAGCCCGTTCTTCGTGCTCTCCTGTTTCATCGGTCTGTCGCGGGGCTACTCGCTGAGGGAACGCAAACGCCTGGCGTGGAAGGTGGCCTTGGGGGTACTGATCTCCAGCGTGCTGCTGTACCTGTTCGGCAGGGTAATCTTCAGTGTCTTCGGCATCACCGCCGATGCCTTCCGCATCGGTGCAGGCAGCGTGCTGTTCATCTCGGCGCTGGGCATGGCCCAAGGCAAGTCGGGGGTGCAGACCGACAACGTGCAGCAGGACGTGACCATCGTTCCCTTGACCATTCCCATCACCGTCGGCCCCGGAACCATTGGCGCTTTGCTGGTGATGGGCGTCAGCCAGCCGCACTGGGACGACAAGTTGATGGCCATCCTGAGTATCGCGCTGGCCAGCGTCACGGTCGGTCTGGTGCTTTACCTTTCCAACCGCATAGAACGGTTGCTGGGCGAGCAAGGGTTGCAGATTGTCAGCCGTTTGATGGGGCTGTTTGTCTGCGCCTTGGCCGCCCAGATCATTTTTACCGGCATAAAGGGCTATTTGGTACCTTGACCAGATCCAGCCCCTGAACGATCTTGCGCAGGTTGATACCCTTGAGTTTCTCGCGAATCTCTCCACGAAACGGCTCGTAGTCCTGCGGGTGAAAAGTATAAACCCCGCCGCTCATATAAAGTACGGCCTCGGGCTTGTGCTGGGTCGTCATGGGTCGCCCGCGCAGCTGCACGGCGAAGGTGGTAAGGGTAATTTCACCACGGCGGTTGAGGCTGCAGGGCACCACCACCCACGACCCAAGGCGCGCATTACCTGTGCCATCGGTGTTCAGCCAGGCAACGACGAACGCATAGATATCGAGTGTAGCCAACACCTCTTGACCAAGGTCCAGAAGACCTTGTGCATCATCAAAAGTGGCGACCTCCAGGGTCAAGTCGTCCAGCTCCTTGGTGTCGGACACAAATAAAGGCCGGCTGGTGATCGTGGTCAGGCGTTCGCAGCCATACTTTCTCAAACAGCTGTCAAAGTAATTCAGCCAACTCTGCCAGTGCAGGTCACGGTCATAGGTGCTGGTGGCAAAGCGATCAGCTTCCTGCATCAGAAAGCCGATGTCCGACCGGTTTTCCCTGGAAATACCGGCACTGAACGAGATCAAGTGTTCATCAGGGTTGAGCATCACCATCCCCCTTATCGACCCTTACCCAGTACTGATCAGTTTGACCAATCAGCGTATCCAGAACATCTTCACGCATGTCAGGATAAATCCAGGGGTCGGGGCAGGCGCTCATCCATATCGCGTGCACCTGCCCCTCCAACTGGCTGCTTTCGAACACGGTCTGCGTGATATCCCCCGCGAGCGGCTGACGAGTCCGAAAATGAACCAGAAGCACATCCATGGACGGGGATGAATGCCCAAAGCCGATCAACAGGGCAACCTGAAACAGCGGCGTGCTACCGTCAGGCAGGCAACTCACGGTTTGCTTGGCGAATCGGCTGCGAGCGGGCTCTACAAGCCCGTTTCCTGGCTGGAATATGGACATCAGGGCATCCAGGGAGAACGGCACGCCATTACGTGATAGCACCTTCAGAATATCTGGCCAGGTGATCGTCAGGTTGCCGGGAAAGCGATCACTGAATTCCAGCGCCCTGGGCATATCCCATCCCAACTTCCGCAGCGCGCGTTTATAGCTTTCAAACCATTGCGCGACCTCGCCCAATTTGTCGGACTTTGCCGACGCAAGCAACTGACCATACAAGCTGGAAAGCAATACATCCTGCTTGTGCTCGAGGGACATACCTGAATCGAGACACAGTAACTGCCCACCATTAAGCCAGGCTTCATCATGTTGAAGTTTCATGCTGTACTCCATGCACTTGGGAAACGCCGGCCGCCTGACGGCGGCCGCACGCTTCTGGAAATCAGGCCTTGGGCTTATTGATGCCAGTCAATTCATGGAGGGCGCGCAGGCGCTCTTCTCTCATCGCATCGCGGATGTGATCCCTGGTATCCTCGACGGCGTCCTCGTTCATCCAGAACACCGTATTGGCCTGATAAATAGCAACCTCAGAACTGTCCCAGGTGGAGAACAGCACGGTTGTGGAAGATGCCTTGGTATCGTACTGAACAAGACCATAGGCCATGCACACTTCATCGTTGATTTGCGTCACGGCACCAATACCGAAGTTGGCACCGCGGTCTTTCATGGCGTTGCGGTCGAACATGTCGACAGCCTCTTTATCCTTGCTCACCGCCTCAAGGGCGTTTCGCGCAGTGTCCATCAGGCCCAATGCAGCCGAACCACCAGTAGCCGCCATGGTTGCGGTTATAGCGGCACCTTTGAGGATTTCCAGCGCAATTTTGTCCATGCTGAAGTTTTTCTCGGTGGACGTGAACGCGCGGTAGGAACCGCCGCTCTCCACCCAGCCCGCCGTGGCCATTAAGGTGACGAAATCCTTATACCAACGCTCGCCCGATTCCTTACCCCCAGGATTTCTCTTGTCTGCCGTTGTCGTGGCAAACAGGTAGGCGTTCTTGAGGTCTTTGATATTCTGTTTGGAGACGCCCTCCGTGAATGACATCACACTATTATTCACCACGGCGGCCGACGGGGTGCTCTCTTCTTCACCACGTACGCTAAAGATCACGTCATTACGCAACTCGCGCAGTTTGGCGATGCGCTCGGCTTTGGTCATCGTGTAGTTCTGGTTCATGGCAATTCCCTTTGGTTGGAAACAAGCCCTGCATGGACTTGATGCCGCACAAATTAGGGCAGCGTGCCGACACTGGGAACGGGGAAACGCTCCACCCCGGTTAAAGACAGCTAAAGGGCATGGCGTTTCAATGCCCATAGGCGAGCGGCGTGCGAACTTCCCCACTACCCTCCGCCACGGCGCGAAGCGCTGGGGTGAAAGTGATAGAGAAAGCCCTTCAGGCGCAGCACGACTTTCCGGGCGTTTTCCGTCCACAGCCCGTAGTCCCGCGTTTCAGCCCCGTCCTTTGCGACGAGGAATGGGGGCTTTTACCTGTACCGCCATTCCTCGCCAATACTCAAGGTTTCTGGCCGTACCACCGCGGCGTATAGACCCAGCTACCTCCCCCATTGCGTGGGAAAGAGCAGGTCGTGGAGGAACCCACCAATACCATTGTGCGCATATCCACCTGCTCCGGCGTCAATTCGCCCAGTGTGATGTTGCGCAGGGTCTGGCCAGGGCGGCCGATGTCGCGCCCCAATACCACGGGGGTTTCGGGGGTTCTATGCTGGCGCACGATTTCCAGCGCACGGCCCAGTTGCCACGGGCGTGAGCGGGAAATGGGGTTGTAGAACGCCAGCGCCAGGTCGGCCTGGCAGGCCAGGTCCAGGCGCTTCTCGATGATGCCCCAGGGCTTGAGGTTGTCGGACAGCGACATCACGCAGAAATCATGCCCCAGCGGCGCGCCGGCCTGGGCTGCGGTGGCCAGGGAGGCGGACACCCCCGGCAGGATTTCCAGCTCCACATTATGCCAGGCTGGGTCGCTGGATTCGTGCAGCGCTTCCAGCACGGCGGCGGCCATGGCGAACACGCCGGGGTCGCCCGATGACACCACCACCACCGACCGGCCCTGGCACGCCAGTTCGAAGGCATGGCGGGCGCGCTGCATTTCTTCACGATTGTCGGTGCAATGCAGCACTTGGTCCGGGCGAAATGGCCCGGCCATGCGCACATAGGTCTCGTAACCCAGAATATCGTTGGCCCGCGCCAGTTGCGCTTTCACCGCCGGCACCATGAGCTCGGCAGCCCCCGGCCCCAGGCCGATCACCGCCAACCGGCCGCGCTCACGTCCGATACGCGACACGTCCAGCGGCTGCTTGGCCACGGCAATGGCCAACTGTGCGCTGACGCTCAGGGCCGGCAACAGTTGCGGCACTGCCTGTTCGGCCAGGTGGCTGATGCTGGCCGAAGGCGGCGCGAAGCGCAGGGCCACGTCCAGTTCGCGGGCAGCTTCGCGCAGCGCCGGGCTGGCCATCTGGGTGTCGCTGGCCAGCAGGCACGCCAGCGAGGGCAAGGCAATCCGGGCGTTATCCAGGGCTGCGCGCACACTGGCGGCAATATCCGGCAACCCGGCGTCGACCGCCACCAGCACGTTTTTCGGGTAAATCAGCAACTCGTTGGTCGAGGGCTCACGCGCCGTGCAACCGACGTGAATGGCCAACTGCGCTTGGTCGTCCTGCGGCAAGTGGGCATCGGCGAGCCAGGGCGCTGCCCCCTCGATGCGCACGCTTTCGCCTGCCAGCAGGTCGCTGACGAAGCGCTTGCCCAACTCCAGGTCCGCCAAGGCATAGCCGCTGGGCGGGTTGAGCAGGCAGGTGCCGAAGCGCAACTCACCGCTGGTGGTGATGGCTGCCGCCACGCCCAGGCCGGCACCCAACTGGCGGGCCATGACATTGACCCCGCCCAGCCCGCCGAGCAACGGCACCACCGCACTACCATCCTCGGCCACCGCCAGTACCGGTGGCTCGGCGCCCTTGTCCAGCAACACGCTGGCCAGGCAGCGGATGACGATACCCGCTGCGCACAGGGCAATGATCGGTACGTCCTGCTGATACAGCTGGCGCAGGTTGGCGCCGAAGTCCGTATAAGTCCGGTCGGCGCCCTCGACCCGTTCGGCCAGGCCGTGGATCAAGGCATCGGGGTAGACCTGCTGAATACGCCGGGCCGTGGCCAGGCTGCCAGTGCCGAGAATGACAATGGCCGGAGCATGCATGTTGATCATCCCTGCCACCGTTCGCCCGGCACGATGATCAACGAGAAGTACGGCGATGAGGTTGGGTCCACCTCATTGATCGGCACGATCTTCTGGTTGCTCATGGTCGCGCGCTCCACGTACAGCGCCCGCTCGGCCAGGCCGAGCTCAGCCAGCACCGCGAGCACCTTGGGGAAGTTGCGCCCCAGCTTCATGACCACGGCTGCGTCGGCATCGGCCAGGCGGCGCTTGAGCTCCTCGGGCGGCAGCACGCCGGACAGTACCGACAGGCTCTGGTTGCGGTACACCAGCGGCGCGCCAAGCACCGAGGCACCTCCGAGCATCGAGCAGACGCCCGGGATCACCTGGGCTTCGTAACGCTCGGCCAGGCGGTCATGCAGGTACATGTAGGAACCGTAGAACATCGGGTCGCCTTCGCAGATAACCGCTACATCGCGGCCGGCGTCCAGGTGCGCGGCCACGTCCAGGCTGGCGGTGTCGTAGAAGTCGCTGATCACCTGCTCATAAGACAGCGGCGCGGGCAGTACCTCGGTGGTCACCGGGTACACCAGCGGCAACAGCGTCTGGGCGTGCTGCAAGTGGCCCTCGATGATGCCGAAGGCATTGCCCTTCTTGCCCTTGGCCACGAAATAGGCCACCACCGGCGCCTCGCGCAGCAGGCGAAGGGCCTTGACGGTGATCAGTTCCGGGTCGCCGGGGCCCACGCCCAGGCCGAGCAAACGTCCGCGAGCCTGCATCATTCGACCTCCGTGGCCAGGGCATTGACCGCCGCGCACGCCATGGCGCTACCGCCGCGACGGCCTTCGACGATCACGAAGGGAATGCCACGGCTGTCGGCTGCCAGCATCGCCTTGGATTCCGCCGCGCCGACAAAACCCACCGGGAAGCCCAATATCAGTGCTGGCTTCGGTGCCCCAGCGTCGATCATTTCCAGCAGGTAAAACAGCGCCGTGGGGGCGTTGCCGATCACTACCACCGCGCCTTCCAGATGCGGGCGCCACAGTTCCAGGGCCACTGCTGAACGCGTGTTGCCCAACTCGCGGGCCAACTCCGGCACGCTGTCATCGCGCAGGGTACAGATCACTTCGTTGTTGGCCGGCAGGCGCGCGCGGGTGATGCCTTCGGACACCATGCGCGCATCGCACAGGATCGGTGCACCTTTGGCCAGGGCTTCGCGGCCGGCCGTGCCAGCGCCAGGGGAGAACCGCAGGTGCTGCACCACGTCCACCAGGCCGCAGGCATGGATGACCCGCACGGCGAGTTTTTCCAGGTCTGCGGGAATGCCGCTCAGGTCCGCCTCCGCGCGAATGATGGCGAAGGAGTTGCGATAGATCTCTTGACCGTCGCGGATGTAATCAATCATCGGTGTTGCTCCGTGGGCAGGCGGGCCAGCAGGTCGCTGGCCGCTTGCAGGTCTAGATTGCGCGCGCGCAGGGCACCGAAACCCGGTTGCCCGGCGTCACGCAGATACAGGTCGTAATGGCCAGCCGAGGTGGCCAGCAAGGTGGCCGGCGCCACATGGGCGGCGGCACAGGATCGGGGGCAGCCGCACAGGTGCACGGCTTGCGGCGCAGGCAAAAGGGTCGCCAGCACGCGGGCATCGGCCTTGGTGTCGGCCAGGCCTTTCTTGCAGCCGGCACTGCCGGTACAGGCGATAAGCCCGGCCAACGGCTCGGTGCTGCTGCACAACAGGCCCAGGGCGGACAGCTCCAGGGTCAGCGCCGCGGCATCACCAGCATCGACGAAGGGCAGCAGCACGCTTTGCCAGGGCGTCAGGCGCAAGGTGCCGTCACCATAGTGTTCGGCCAGGCGTGCAAGGCCTCGCAGCATGCCAGGGTCGAGGCGCCCTAGCGGTGGCGCCGCGCCGACGAATACCTGCTCCGCCTGCCGCTGTGGGTAAGTCCCCAGGCAGTCGCTGCCCGCCGCTTGAACAGGGAAAGGCCCAGGCCACAGGTCGAGGGACAACGGCGCGATGAAATCCTGTGGGCTCATGCCCTCAAGCACATGGCGCATGCGCGTCTGCTCCGGGCGGGCGACATCGAGAAAGCGCTCCAGCACGGCGATCACCAGGGCGTGGCCCTGTTCCGGTGCCACCGCCGCCAGCGCCGTGCCGGGGCAACCGGCCAGGCCGAAGCCCAGCCCCATCCGCCCCTGCACCGTGACCGGGGCCAGCCACAGGTCATGGGCATGCTCGTGCATGGCCAGGGCTTCACCGCCATCGAGCAGCACCGCGAACTTGGCCGACAGTTCATGCAGCCGACCTCGGCTTTCCAGGCTGTGCAGGATCCGAGCGGCCAATGGCCGGGTATCGAAGCGCATCCTGGGGTCGATACCGGCGCTGGGGCTGAGCATCAGGTTGCGCACATCGTCGCCACCGCTGTTGCGCGGGCCCAGGCCTGCAGCCAACAGACCTTCGAGCATGGCCGGATGCGACCCCGTGATGCCGCGAATCTGCAGGTTGGCGCGGTTGGTTGCCTCCACGACCCCACCGGCGAAACGTTCAGCAGCATCGGCCACGGCCCGCGCCTGCGGGGCAGTCAGCTCACCGCCTGCCAGCTTGATGCGGCATATGCCGCCATCCAGCGCCTGGACGATGCGCAGCAACCCCGGGCAGGCCGAGGGGCGGATCGAAACAGGGGGTTGGGTTGGGCTCAAGGGGGCGTCCGGCAATCGTGAAAAGGCGTTGTCAGTGTAGAAGGCGCGGTATTATGCCTGCTTTGTCCGAAGGCATGAAAAGCCTGCCCGTCGGAATCGCTGGTTATGAGGAAGATTCATGTCACCTTGGCTGACAATCGTAGGCATTGGTGAGGACGGCTATCCCGGCCTTGGCAAGACTGCCCGCCATGCGCTGCTCAATGCCACCCGCATTTTTGGCAGCCCACGCCAGCTGGCGTTACTGCCCCATTGCATTCGTGCCACACAGGTCGCGTGGCCCAGCCCCTTCACCCTTGAGCCCGTGCTGGCCTCGCGCGGCGAGCCCGTGTGCGTGCTGGCCAGTGGCGACCCGATGCTGTTCGGCGTGGGTGCCAGCCTGGCCCGCCAGGTGCCACAAGGCGAGTTGCTGATTCACCCCGCCCCCTCTTCGTTGTCGCTGGCGGCGGCACGGCTGGGCTGGCCGTTGCAAGATGTCGTGACCCTGTCGGTGGTAGCGCGCCCTGTCGCCGCGCTCAACGCACAGCTGGCCAATGGCGTGCGCCTGCTGGTGCTGAGCAACGATGGCCATAGCCCGGCAGCCATCGCGCAACTGCTTCGCGAGCGCGGTTATGGGGCCAGCCTCATGACCGTACTCGAACATCTGGGTGGCCCGCAGGAACAGCGCCGGGACGGCACCGCCGCCACCTGGCCTGAACCGCCCGTGGCCGATCTCAACGTGCTGGCCATCGACTGCCGCGCTGACCTGCACGCACCACGCCTGTCACGCCTGGCCGGCCTGCCCGACAGCGCCTTCAGCCATGACGGCCAGATCACCAAGCGTGACGTGCGTGCCATCACCCTCGCCCGCCTGGCGCCACAGCCCGGCGAGCTGCTATGGGACGTAGGCGCCGGCAGCGGCTCCATCGGCATTGAATGGATGCGCGCGCATCCCAGTTGCCGCACCCTGGCCATCGAATCGGACGAGGGCCGTCAACGATTGATCGAGCACAACCGTGATGCCCTGGGCGTTCCCGGCCTGCAGCTGATACGCGGCCGTGCGCCCCAGGCGCTGGAAAGCCTGGAACGTCCCGATGCGATATTCATCGGCGGCGGCGTCACCCGCGACGGCGTGTTCGACACCTGCTGGCAGCAGCTCAAGCCCGGGGGCCGCCTGGTGGCCAACGCCGTGACCTTGCAGAGCGAAATGGCCCTGGCCCACTGGCGCGAACAGCATGGCGGCGAGCTTACCCGCATCCATGTCGCCCAGGCTCAGCCACTGGGCGCCTTTGATACCTGGCGCCAGGCGCTGCCCATTACCTTGCTGGAATTGGTGAAGGCTTCGGACGTGGCCCCATGAGGCGCATTCTGCTGCTGGGCGGCGTGACCGAAGCGCTGGCCATTGCCCGCACGTTGGGGCCCGCGCACATCTATAGCCTGGCCGGGGTAGGACGTGTGCCCACGGACCTGCGCTGCCAGGTACGAGTCGGCGGCTACGGCGGCGCCGACGGTCTCGCCAGCTTCATTCGCAGCGAAGGCATCGGCCTGCTGATCGACGCCACTCACCCCTATGCCGCGCAGATCAGCGCCAACGCCGTAGCCGCTGCCCGTGCCGCTGGCATCGAATGCTGGGCCCTGCGCCGCCCGGCGTGGCAGCCCCAGACCGGTGATGACTGGCGCGAATTCGATGGCTGGCCCGCGCTGATCCAGGCATTGGCGCCGTTCAAGCGCCCGCTGTTCACCCTGGGGCGCGAGCCATTGCAACACCTCGATGATATTCCGCCTGAGCAGTTCTGGACGTTACGTGCGCTGGAGAGCTGCCCCGGCAACGAACGCTGCGAAGTGATCGGTGCGCGCGGGCCATTTGCGCTGGAAGATGAGCGCGCACTGTTTCAGCGTCGGCGTATCGACGTGCTGATCAGCAAGAACAGCGGTAGCGCGGCTACCGAGCCGAAACTTCAGGTGGCGCGCGAGCTTGCGATACCCGTGCTGGTGCTCAAGCGGCCAACGCTTCCTGCCGTCGACCAATCGTTTTCAAGCCTTGCCGGGCTCATGGTTGCACTCCAGGGCACGTAACGGTGTGCAGTACTTCCACCAGGGCTTTGCAAGAGTTGCGGGCGCAATGACGTCAACGCGCACTGGCACTATTTTCCGCGGCATTGTAAAGCGGCGTGAAGACAGACTTGTTCAAGCGATTGTGACCATCAGGCGCTGTCAAGGTACCGATGATCTCGGGGTCTTTCCCAACAGCGGTTTCCAACAAGATAGGGCCACCGCTATTGCCGCCTAGAGGCTCGCAGCTCGGCATGGACAACTTGTCGCCTTCCAAGCCGCTTTTTCCGCCGCGGCTATAGCACATGTACTGCCTGCCATCTCCATGCCCGGACTGTACGGGCCCGGGATACCCCAACAGAGTAACCCAGTTGAATGTATCGTCATCGGTGAGAAAGCGGGGAATAAAGCCGCCACCTACTACCTCCTGCAAAGCCTTGTTGTTTTGTGGATAAATACGCGCCACGGCCAGATCGAGACTTCCAGCCCCCCAAAAACTGTAAGGGTTATCAGCGACCTCCTGTGGCAAGAACGCTCGCTGGATGGGCCAATAGCCAAACGGCGCTTGTTCCGCGCCCTCTGCCGCCCCATTATAAGCAGGTACAAACATCAGCTGTGTATCCCACGTCAACGGAAACTTCGGGGCATTCATTACGCAATGCGCGCCGGTGACAATCAAACTTTTCGACTCCGAGTCAATGATGGAGGCGGAACAATGCGCATCCAACGGCTGTGCCCCACTCGGGCGATGGAAAAACAACATGCCGACCCATCGACTTTTAACATCAGCTGCATAGGGCGCAGGCAGTGCAGTATAGCCATAGACATCGCCTCCAGGTGTCAGAATCGGCTCCTCTGGCCGGCCGCTGTAACTGGCCTCGACTTTCTCCGCGTTTTTCATTCTGGCGGGCGTCCAGTAGGCCAACACTTCTACTGCATCCTGTTCAGGACTAATCCCCACGCGTGGGGCCAGCGATTGAAACGGCCTGAACGGAGAATAGATAATGCCAACCATCAGCAGCCCGACAAGCAAAACGATTGCCACTACTCGAAACAAGACCGAACGGTGAAAAATAGGTTTCATCGCACACCCCTGCCTTCATCAACAGCTGCTATTAGTTTCAAACATTGCAGCCGGACTTATACCCAACCTACGCCGACTGAAAACAACCTGCAATCAAGGTATGATCATTTTCAATCGCATGCGCATAGTCAGTTATTTTCCAGATCCCGAATAAAAACAAAACCTAATACTGTCACTACACAAACACAACAACAACCGACAGTAGCGGCATGGCCCCAGAAACTGCATAACAAGCCTATATTGACCCTGACCAATTAACGGGTTGCGACATATGGCTTGAACAGGAGTTATTTCGACGTCCGGCACAGCTACCACAATAGGCGTCAAATCTGCACATTGGGGCTGTGAAAAAAGCCTCTATCGTGGATAATTCCCCCGCCGTCATCCCACACGCTGCTCATGGACGTACACCATGCTCAAGAAAGTGCTGTTAGCGTTGACCTTGCTCGCCCCGGCCTTCATGGCCCACGCCCAGGATATTCAGGTACTGCAACCCTGGTCTCAGGAACTGCCGCCCAACGCGCCCACCGTGGCGGCCTACCTGACCCTGCGCAACGACGGCAACGCCGCCGACCGCCTGCTGGGCGCCGATAGCCCCATCGCCGGGAGCGTCGAGATCCACCAGCACATGAACAGCGACGGCATGATGACCATGGCCCACGTGGAAGCCGTCAACATCGGCCCCGGCGAACAGGCTACCTTCCAGCCCATGGGCTACCACCTGATGCTGCTGGACCTCAAGGACCGCAGCCAACTGCAGGACGGCGGCCACTTCCCGCTGACGCTGCACTTCAAGCAGGCCGGTGACATCAACGTGCAAGTGGTGGTCCTCAAGCAGGCACCCACGGCCGCCCCCTAAGCCATGAGCCGCCGCGCCGCCCACAGGCCTTCCGCCCCCCGCCCACCTCGGGCGACCTGGCTGAGCCTGTTCGCCATGCTGATGATCTTCATCGGCCCGCTTGTGTCCCAGGCGATGCCGATGGAGCACGAGCGCGGTGTGGCCATGGAAATGCCCATGGACATGCCCGGCATGGACATGGGCAACCACCACGGCGACCCGGCGCTGCACCCCCTGTGGGAAAAATGCGGCTATTGCAGCCTGTTCTTCCACACTCCGGCGCTACCCACCACACCCGATCCCCTGCCGCTGGCCAAGCCCGCCACCGTGGCAGGGTGGGTGCCAACCACACGCCAGGGCCATGCCCGCCAGGCCATCTTCCCGGGCGCCATGACCCGCGCCCCGCCGACTACCCACTTCCTCTAGCCAACCTTCACGCCATGCCCCGCCACGCTGCGATTCGCCGCAGTGGGTGCGTGCCCGTGCCTATTTGACTGATTGAAGTTGGAACATTCATGTCCAGGTCTACCCCTGCCTTTGCGCTGTCGCGCAAGCGCACCGCTGCCGCGCTATGCGGCACCCTGTTGAGCCCGGTTGTCATCGCCGCCGAACCTGTCGATGCCACCGAACTGAGCCCTACCGTCATCACTGCCGTGGCGCCCAGCTCACCGCTGACCATCGTCACCAACCCCAAGGACCCACGCCAGCCCGTGCCGGCCAGTGACGGCGCCGACTACCTGAAGACCATTCCCGGTTTCTCTGCCATCCGCAGCGGCGGCACCAACGGCGACCCGGTGCTGCGCGGCATGTTCGGCTCGCGGCTGAATATCCTCACCAACGGCGGCAACGTGCTGGGCGCCTGCCCCAACCGCATGGACGCGCCCACGTCCTACATCGCCCCGGAAACCTTCGACCGCCTCACCGTGATCAAGGGCCCGCAGACCGTGCAGTGGGGGCCAGGGGCATCGGCTGGCACCATCCTGTTCGAGCGTGAACCCGAGCACTTCGGCGAGCTGGGCAGCCGCTTCAATGCCAGCCTGCTGGCCGGTTCCAACGGCCGCTTCGACAAGGTGGTGGATGCCGCCGTGGGCAACGCTGACGGCTACGCCCGCTTCGTCGGCAACACCTCGCAGTCCGATGATTACAAGGATGGCAACGGCGACACCGTGCCGTCGCGCTGGGACAAATGGAACGGCGATGTCGCCCTGGGCTGGACGCCCGATCCCGACACCCTGCTGGAACTCACGGCCGGCAAGGGCGACGGCGAATCCCGCTATGCCGGGCGCGGCATGGACGGCACCCAGTTCAAGCGCGAAAGCCTGGGCATGCGCTTCGAGAAGAGCAACCTCGGCGAGGTACTCGACAAGGTAGAGGCCCAGGTCTACTACAACTACGCCGACCACGTGATGGACAACTACACCCTGCGCACCCCGTCCGGCACCGGCATGATGGCGGGCCCGATGGCCAGCAACCCCGACCGTCGCACCCTGGGCGCACGCATCAAGGCCACCTGGAAATGGGCCGACTGGCAACTGCTCAGCGGCCTCGACGCCCAGGCCAGCGAGCACCGCAAGCGCAGCGCCATGGGCGTGGACGCCTACAAGCATGTGCCCCGAAGCAAGGACGCCGAGATGCAGGACTTCGGTGTGTTCAGCGAACTGACCTGGTATGCCACGGGCAACGACCGGGTCATCGGCGGCGCCCGCGTGGACCGTGCCCAGGCCAGGGACTACCGCCAGACCACCGGTTCGGGCATGAGTGCCAGCGCCAATCCCACGGCCGACGACACCCGCGTGCAGACCTTGCCCAGCGGTTTCCTGCGCTATGAGCATGACCTGGCGGCAGTGCCGGCCACCACCTACATCGGCCTGGGCCATGTGCAGCGCTTTCCCGATTACTGGGAGCTGTTCTCGCCCACTTCAGGCCCGGGAGCCGTCAACGCCTTCCACGACCTGAAACCGGAAAAAACAACCCAGCTGGATGTCGGTATCCAGTACAGGACCGAGCAGGTGGAAGCCTGGGCCTCGGGCTACGTTGGCCAGGTGCGCGACTTCATCCTGTTCGACTACACCGGCAGCAACTCCCAGGCCCGCAACGTCGACGCGCGCATCATGGGCGGCGAGCTGGGCGCGGCCTACACGCTCGCCGAACATTGGAAAGCCGACGCCACCCTGGCCTACGCCTGGGGCAAGAACACCAGCGACGGCAAGGCCTTGGCGCAGATGCCGCCACTGGAGTCACGCCTGGGCCTGACCTACAGCCAGCAAGACTGGAGTGCGGGCGCGTTGTGGCGCGTGGTGGCCGCACAGAACCGCGTGGACATCGGCGCGGGCAACGTGGTGGGCAAGGATTACGAAAAGAGTCCGGGCTTCGGTGTGTTCTCGCTCAACGGCGCCTACCGCATCAACAAGCACCTGAAGGTGAGCGCCGGGGTCGACAACCTGCTTGACAAAAACTATTCGGAGCACCTGAACCTGGCGGGCAACGCCGGCTTCGGCTACCCGGCCAGCGACCCGCAGGCCGTGAACGAAACCGGCCGTACCCTGTGGACGAAGGTGGATCTGAGCTTCTGACGCTATTGGGCGGCACAACGAGCGTGTCGCCCTCTTTTAATGTGAACGATAGCAACCGGATCCGCCCCTTGAGGACGCCCAGCGAGCTTCCCGCACGCTTGCTGGCAAAGCACACTCTACCCATCAGAAGCGCGGACCTAGCAGCACCGCTAGCAATGCACCAGCAACGCCCATCCAGCCGCACCACCCCGCCAAACGCGCACCAGCCCGGTGCAGCCTAGCGACCTCCACCACCCCGATAGCGCCATCCCACGGCCTTGCACCACTTCGGCACACCCCTTGCAAACATCCCCACGGAAGTCGCCATCTGCCCCACTAAAAATACATAACCAATGGAGATTGCACCATGAAGCGTCGTAGCTTGATCAAGGCGTTTACCCTCACGGCATCCATCGCCGCCATGGGCATGAGCTGGACTATCCAGGCCGCCGAGACCATCAAGGTCGGTATTCTGCATTCGCTGTCGGGCACCATGGCAATCTCCGAGACCTCGTTGAAAGACGTGGCCTTGATGACCATCGACGAGATCAACGCCAAGGGCGGGGTCAATGGCAAGAAGCTGGAACCCGTGGTGGTGGACCCAGCGTCCAATTGGCCGCTGTTCGCCGAGAAGGCCCGCCAGTTGCTGACCCAGGACAAAGTGGCGGTGGTGTTCGGCTGCTGGACCTCGGTGTCGCGCAAGTCGGTGCTGCCGGTGTTCGAGGAGCTCAACGGCCTGCTGTTCTACCCGGTCCAATATGAAGGCGAAGAAATGTCGCCCAACGTTTTCTACACCGGCGCCGCGCCGAACCAGCAGGCCATCCCGGCGGTGGAATACCTGATGAGCGAAGACGGCGGCAGCGCCAAGCGCTTTTTCCTGCTGGGTACCGACTACGTGTACCCGCGCACCACCAACAAGATTCTGCGCGCCTTCCTGCACTCCAAGGGTGTGAAAGACAGCGACATCGAAGAGGTCTACACCCCGTTCGGCCACGCCGACTACCAGACCATCGTTGCCAACATCAAGAAGTTCTCCGCCGGCGGCAAGACGGCCGTTATCTCCACCGTCAACGGCGATTCCAACGTGCCCTTCTACAAGGAACTGGCCAACCAGGGCCTGAAAGCCACCGACGTGCCAGTGGTGGCCTTCTCGGTGGGCGAGGAAGAATTGCGTGGCATCGATACCAAGCCGCTGGTAGGCAACCTGGCCGCCTGGAACTACTTCGAGTCGGTGGATAACCCGGTCAACACCAAGTTCGTCGCCGACTGGAAAGCCTACGCCAAGGCCCACAACCTGCCGGGTGCCGACAAGGCTGTGACCAACGACCCGATGGAAGCCACCTACGTGGGCATCCACATGTGGGCCCAGGCGGCCGAGAAGGCCAAGTCCACCGATGTGGACAAGGTACGCGACGCCATGGGCGGCCAGACCTTCGCCGCGCCATCGGGGTTCACCCTGACCATGGACAAGACCAACCACCACCTGCACAAGCCGGTGATGATCGGCGAGATCCAGGACGACGGCCAGTTCAACGTGGTGTGGCAGACCAAGGAACCGATCCGCGCCGAGCCATGGAGCCCGTTCATCCCAGGCAACGACAAGAAGCCTGACTATGCGGTGAAGAGCAACTAAGCCCATCGATGCTCGCCTTGTCCCACTCGCCGCCTGTGGGACCGGGCGAAGCTCGGGAAGGCCTCACCACCGTATCGCCGTTATACCGCAGCGCCTGCTTCCCGAGCTTCGCCCGGTTCCACAGGGAGCGCAGGTGTTTCGACGTCAACGTTTTGCCCAGGACGCTGCCATGTCCCTTTATCGCCTTATCCTTTCACTCTTCCTACTGCTGCCCCTGGCCGCACACGCCAGCGACGCCGACGATTTTGTCGCCGGCAGTTCCGCGCAGCAGGCCCAATTACTGGAAACCTGGGCCGCCGAGCCCATTCCCGAGCGCCTTGAACTGCTGCTGGCCCTGCAGGACGGCCGGGTGTCGATGGACGCAGACAAGCACGCCGTCATCGAGAAGCCCGACGCCCCCACGGATGCGAACCTGCGCAAGGTGCGCCTGAACAACCGCCTGCGTGGCCTGGTGGACAACGCCCTGGCCAGCCAGCAACTGCTGAGCAACGACAAACCCGTGCGCCTCGCCGCCGCCCAGCAACTGCAGAAGAGCGCCCAACCCAACCAGCTGAAACTGCTGGACCACGTGGTGGCCGGCGAACAGGACAGCGCGATCAAGACGGCCCTGAGCCTGGCGCTGGCCAACCTGCAACTGGTAGACCCCGACCCAGCCGTGCGCCTGGCGGCCGTACGCCTGCTGGGCGACACCGGCGAACCCATGGCCCGCACCCGTCTGGAAAACCTGCTGCAACCGGACGTGGAAAAAGACCCTGGCGTGCGCACCGCCGCCGAAACCAGCCTGGTACAGGTCAAGCGCAAGCTGATGATCGGCGACCTGCTGGGCCAGGCCTTCAGCGGCATGTCCCTTGGCTCGATCCTGCTGCTGGCGGCCCTGGGCCTGGCCATCACCTTCGGCCTGCTGGGGGTGATCAACATGGCGCACGGCGAGATGCTGATGATCGGCGCGTACTCCACGTACGCCGTGCAGATCCTGTTTCAGCGCCTGGCCCCCGGCGCCATCGAGTTCTACCCGCTGGTGGCCCTGCCGGTGGCGTTCTTCGTCACGGCCTGCATCGGCATGGCGCTGGAGCGCACCATCATTCGCCACCTGTATGGCCGCCCGCTGGAAACCCTGCTGGCCACCTGGGGTATCAGCCTGATCCTGATCCAGGCCGTGCGGCTGATCTTCGGCGCCCAGAACGTCGAAGTGGCCAACCCCGAATGGCTGAGCGGCGGCATTCAAGTGCTGCCTAACCTGGTACTGCCATTCAACCGCATCGTCATCATTGCCTTCGCGCTGTTCGTGGTGGTGCTGACCTGGCTGCTGCTGAACAAGACCCGCCTGGGCCTGAACGTGCGCGCCGTCACCCAGAACCGCAACATGGCTGCCTGCTGCGGCGTGCCCACCGGGCGCATCGACATGCTCGCCTTCGGCCTGGGTTCGGGCATCGCCGGCCTGGGCGGCGTGGCCCTGAGCCAGATCGGCAACGTCGGCCCGGAACTGGGCCAGGGCTACATCATCGACTCATTCCTGGTGGTAGTGCTGGGCGGCGTCGGCCAACTGGCCGGCAGCGTCTCGGCCGCGTTCGGGCTGGGCATCGCCAACAAGATCCTGGAACCGCAGATCGGTGCCGTACTGGGCAAGATCCTTATCCTGGCGCTGATCATTCTGTTTATCCAGAAACGTCCCCAGGGCCTCTTTGCATTGAAAGGACGGGTGATCGACTGATGAACCAGCCCCTGATGGTAACCGCTGCACAAAAGGCCGGCCCCAGGGCCACCATTGCCATCGGCGCGCTGATCGTGGCGCTGCTGGTGGCCCTGGCACTGCTGTCCCTGCTGCCGGAAAGCAACAGCCTGCAGGTGTCGGCCTACACGCTGACGCTGGTGGGCAAGATCCTCTGCTATGCCATTGTTGCCCTGGCCCTGGACCTGGTCTGGGGCTACGCCGGGCTGTTGTCGCTGGGCCACGGCCTGTTCTTCGCCCTGGGCGGCTACGCCATGGGCATGTACCTGATGCGCGAGTCAGCCGGTGACAGTCTGCCGCCCTTCATGACCTTCCTGTCCTGGACCGAGCTGCCATGGTATTGGGTCGGCACTCAACATTTCCTCTGGGCCCTGTGCCTGGTGGTGCTGGCGCCGGGACTGCTGGCGCTGGTGTTCGGCTTCTTCGCCTTCCGCTCGCGGATCAAGGGCGTGTATTTCTCGATCATGACCCAGGCCCTGACCTTCGCCGGCATGCTGCTGTTCTTCCGCAACGAGACCGGCTTTGGCGGCAACAACGGCTTTACCAACTTCCGCAGCATCCTGGGTTTCAACATCACCTCCCAGGGCACCCGCGCGGTGCTGTTCCTGCTCACCGTGGCCTTGCTGGTGGGCAGCCTGCTGCTGGGCTGGCGCCTGGCGCAAAGCAAGTTCGGCCGGGTGCTGACCGCCCTGCGGGACGCCGAGAACCGCCTGATGTTCTGCGGCTACGACCCGCGCGGCTTCAAGCTGTTCATCTGGGTGCTCAGCGCCGTGCTGTGCGGCCTGGCCGGCGCCTTGTACGTGCCCCAGGTAGGCATCATCAACCCCAGCGAGATGTCGCCCACCAACTCCATCGAGGCCGCCGTGTGGGTGGCCCTGGGCGGGCGCGGCACGCTGATCGGCCCGCTGCTGGGCGCAGGGCTGGTGAACGGCATGAAGAGCTGGTTCACCGTGGCCTTCCCCGAATACTGGCTGTTCTTTCTGGGCGCGCTGTTCATCATCGTCACCCTGTACCTGCCCAAGGGCGTCATCGGCCTGATCAAGAAAAGGGGCGAACAATGAAGACCACCCCCACCCCGGAACTGATGCTCGAACCCATCCTGGAACCCAACCGCGACGCCGGCACCAGCCGCGACGCCATTGGCCTGGGCCAGCGCGTGGACGGCAGCCTCAGCGCCCGCCACGGCACGATTCTGACGCTGGAAGACATCAGCGTCAGTTTCGACGGCTTCAAGGCCCTCAACAGCCTGAACCTGTACATCGGCGTCGGTGAACTGCGCTGCATCATCGGCCCCAACGGTGCGGGCAAGACCACGCTGATGGACGTGATCACCGGCAAGACCCGCCCCAGCCACGGCAAGGCCTGGTTCGGCGAGACCCTGGACCTGACCCGCATGAGCGAAGTCGAGATCGCCCAGGCCGGCATCGGCCGCAAGTTTCAGAAGCCCACGGTGTTCGAGGCCCTGAGCGTGTTCGAGAACCTGGAACTGGCGCAGAAAACCGACAAGTCGGTATGGGCCAGCCTTCGCGCGCGGCTCAATGGCGAACAGAAGGACCGCATCGACGAGGTGCTGGAGACCATCCGGCTCAGTGCCTCGGTGCACCGCCCGGCCGGGCTGCTGTCCCACGGCCAGAAGCAGTTCCTGGAAATCGGCATGCTGCTGGTGCAGGACCCGCAGCTGTTGCTGCTGGACGAACCGGTGGCGGGCATGACCGACGCCGAGACCGAGTTCACCGCCGAACTGTTCAAGACCCTGGCCGGCAAGCATTCGTTGATGGTGGTGGAGCACGACATGGGCTTCGTCGACACCATCGCCGACTACGTGACCGTGCTGCATCAAGGTAGTGTGCTGGCCGAGGGGTCGCTGCAGCAGGTGCAAGCGGATGAGCGGGTGATCGAGGTTTATCTGGGTCGTTAAGGCCAACCGAGCCTGCAGGATCGGGCGCCAGCTTGGTCCCACAGACATGGCCGGCGCCACAGGAACATTTGGAGCAATACCATGCTTGAAGTCCAGAAGCTTCACCAATACTACGGCGGCAGCCACATCCTGCGCGGCTTGTCCTTCGACGTGAAAGTGGGCGAAGTCACCTGCCTGCTAGGCCGCAACGGCGTGGGCAAGACCACCCTGCTCAAGTGCCTGATGGGCCTGATCCCGTCCAAGGAAGGCAGCGTGCAGTGGGAAGGCAAGCCTATCACCGGTTTCAAACCACACCAGCGCGTGCACGCCGGCATCGCCTACGTGCCCCAGGGCCGCGAGATCTTCGGCCGCCTGACGGTTGAAGAGAACCTGCTGATGGGCCTGTCGCGCTTCAGCGCCAGTGAGGCTAAGCAAGTACCGGCGTTCATCTATGAACTGTTCCCGGTGCTGCTGCAGATGAAACACCGCCGCGGCGGCGACCTGTCCGGCGGCCAGCAACAACAATTGGCCATTGGCCGTGCCCTGGCCAGCCGCCCGCGCCTGCTGATCCTCGACGAGCCCACCGAAGGTATCCAGCCCTCGGTGATCAAGGAAATCGGCGCGGTGATCAAGAAGCTCGCGGCCCGTGGCGACATGGCGATTCTGCTGGTGGAGCAGTTCTACGACTTCGCCGCCGAACTGGCCGACCAGTACCTGGTGATGTCCCGCGGCGAGATCGTGCAGCAGGGCCGCGGTGAAAATATGGAGGCCGAGGGTGTACGCGGCCTGGTAACCATTTAATCTGCACGCAAACCAATAATGAATGCGCCTATGAACCTGCCCGTCTCCACCGCCCTGTACACGCCGAGCTGGCACGCCGAGCTCGAGCTGGGCTATGGCCGCTTCGGCGACACCACCCGGCCCACACTGCGCCGCCACCAGGGCCCGCTGCGAGTGCAGAAGCACCTGTACGCCGAAGGCCCTCAGGTGTGCCAGCACATCATCGTCCACCCACCAGGGGGCATCGCCGGCGGTGACCGGTTGAACATCAGCGCCAGCGTCGGTGCAGGTGCCTGGGCGCAGTTGACCAGCCCTGGCGCGGCCAAGTGGTACCGCGCCGCAGGCCCCGCCTACCAGACCCTGAACCTGCGCGTGGGCCCGGGGGCGACCCTTGAGTGGCTGCCCCAGGAAACCATCGTCTACAGCGCCGCCCAGGCCGAACTGGCCACCACCATCGACCTTGAAGGCGACGCCCGGCTGTTCTATTGGGACGTGGTTGCCTTGGGCCGCCCCGCCGCCGACGAGCGTTTCGAGCGCGGGCATTTCCAGAGCCGCCTGGACGTACGCCGCGACGGCCAATTGCTTTGGCACGAGCGCCAGCGCGTCACCGGCAACGACGGCCTGCTCGACTCGCCCATGGGCCTGGCCGGGCACACCGTGTTCGCTACCTTGCTGGTGAGCGCCGACGTCAGTCCTGAACTGCTGGAGCAATGCCGGGCCTTCAAGGGCCAGGTGCGCGGCGACCTCAGCCAGTTGCCTGGCGTGCTGGTGGCCCGCTGCCTGGCCCACGAAGGCCTGCAGGCCCGCGACTGGCTGATCGGCCTGTGGAAACTGTTGCGCCCCGAAGTGCTGGGCAAAGAAGCCCTGCCCCCCAGAATCTGGAGCACCTGATGCGCGCGCCTGTGGCCATCAGCCACCTGTTTTGTTACTGCCCACGAATGGACACACCATGGACCTGACACCCCGCGAAAAAGACAAGCTGCTGATCTTCACTGCCGGCCTGGTCGCCGAGCGCCGCCTGGCGCGTGGCGTGAAGCTCAACTACCCGGAAGCCATGGCCTATATCTCGGCCGCGTTGCTGGAAGGCGCCCGCGACGGCCAGACCGTCGCCCAGCTGATGCACTACGGCACCACCCTGCTCAGCCGTGAACAGGTGATGGAAGGCATCCCGGAAATGATCCCGGAAATCCAGGTGGAGGCCACCTTCCCCGACGGCACCAAGCTCGTCACTGTCCACCAACCGATCGCCTGAGGCCCGCCATGACTTTTCGCGTACGCGACGCCGTGCATGCCGACCTGCCTGGCATCCGCGATATCTACAACGACGCGGTGCTCAACACCACCGCCATCTGGAACGAACAACCCGTGGACCTGGGCAACCGCCAGGCCTGGTATGCCGCCCGGCAGGCTCAGCACTACCCGATCCTGGTGGCGGTCGACGCCAATGACGCTGTGCTGGGCTACGCTTCATTTGGTGACTGGCGTCCTTTTCAGGGCTTTCGCCAGACCGTCGAACATTCGGTCTACGTACGCGCCGATCAACGGGGCAACGGCCTGGGGCCGCTGCTGATGAATGCCTTGGTCGAACGCGCACGCGGCTGTGACAAACACGTGATGGTCGCCGCCATCGAGAGTGGCAACGCGGCGTCCATTCGTCTGCACGAGCGACTCGGTTTCACGATCACGGGGCAGATGCCCCAGGTGGGCAGCAAGTTCGGTCGCTGGCTGGACCTGACCTTCATGCAACTGATCCTGAACCCAGGCGCCGAACCTTCCCCGACTCCCGTGGAGTAAGCCGCCATGAATGCCGCCCAATTGCGCCGCGTCACCGTTGAAAGCTTTGCTCACTACCGCCAGGGCCTGGTCGAGTTGCTGTTGGACTCGGTCAAGCAGGGCGCCTCCATCGGTTTTCTCGCCGACCTGGACGCCCATGAAGCCAACAGTTATTTCGACGAAGTGAAAAACCGCATCGCCATCAACGACCTGGTGCTATGGGCCGTGGTGCGTGACGAGCAGGTCATGGCCAGTGCGCAATTGGTGTTCTGCAAGCGCGTCAACGGCCTGAACCGGGCCGAGGTGCAGAAGCTGATGGTGCGTTCCGACGCCCAGCGGCGCGGCATGGGGCAGCAATTGATGCAGGCGGTGGAGGTCGCCGCCCGCCAGTACAAGCGCGGCCTGTTGCACCTGGACACCGAAGCAGGCTCGCCCGCCGAGGCCTTCTACCTGTCCCAGGGCTACAAGCGCGCCGGGCAGATCCCCGGGTTTGCCTGCCGGCCGGATGGTGAATACACCGCCACGGCGTTTTTCTACAAGACACTTTGAGGAGGGCCGCATGATTCCTGGCCAGTACCAGATCCAACCCGGCGACATCGAACTCAACGTCGGCCGCCGCACCATCAGCCTGACCGTGGCCAACAGCGGCGACCGGCCTATCCAGGTCGGCTCGCATTACCATTTTTTCGAAACCAACGACGCCCTCACCTTCGACCGCGCCGCCAGCCGCGGCATGCGCCTGAACATTCCGGCCGGTACCGCCGTGCGCTTCGAGCCGGGCCAGAGCCGCGACGTGGAGCTGGTGGACCTGGCCGGCAACCGCCGCGTATTCGGCTTCGCCGGCCGCATCATGGGCGACCTCTGACACATCACATGCCTGGTCCCACAAGGTGCAAGGCACGGCATGGCAAATTCGTAAGGACGCAGCATGAAAATCTCGAGACAAGCCTATGCCGACATGTTCGGCCCCACCGTCGGCGACAAGGTACGCCTGGCCGATACCGACCTGTGGATCGAAGTGGAAAAGGATTTCACCACCTACGGTGAAGAAGTGAAGTTCGGCGGCGGCAAAGTGATCCGCGATGGCATGGGCCAGGGCCAACTGCTGGCCGCCGAGGTAGTCGACACGCTGATCACCAACGCCCTGATCATCGACCACTGGGGCATCGTCAAGGCCGACGTGGGCCTCAAGGATGGTCGCATCGCCGCTATCGGCAAGGCCGGCAACCCGGATATCCAGCCCGACGTGACCATCGCCATCGGCGCCAGCACCGAGGTTATCGCCGGTGAGGGCATGATCCTCACCGCCGGCGGTATCGACACCCACATCCACTTCATCTGCCCGCAGCAGATCGAAGAAGCCCTGATGAGTGGCGTCACCACCATGATCGGCGGCGGCACGGGCCCCGCCACCGGTACCAACGCCACCACCTGTACCTCAGGCCCATGGCACATGGCGCGCATGCTCCAGGCCGCCGACTCGTTCCCCATGAACATCGGCTTCACCGGCAAGGGCAACGCCAGCCTGCCGGAACCCCTGATCGAACAAGTGAAGGCCGGCGCCATCGGCCTGAAACTGCACGAAGACTGGGGCACCACCCCGGCCTCCATCGACAACTGCCTGAACGTGGCCGACCAGTACGACGTGCAGGTGGCCATCCACACCGATACCCTCAACGAATCGGGCTTCGTGGAAACCACGCTCGGCGCCTTCAAGGGCCGCACCATCCACACCTACCACACCGAAGGTGCCGGCGGCGGCCACGCCCCCGATATCATCAAGGCGTGCGGCTTCAAGAACGTGTTGCCCAGTTCCACCAACCCGACACGGCCGTTCACCCGCAACACCATCGACGAACACCTGGACATGCTGATGGTGTGCCACCACCTGGACCCCAGCATCGCCGAGGACGTGGCCTTCGCCGAGAGCCGCATCCGCCGCGAGACCATCGCGGCCGAAGATATCCTCCACGACCTGGGCGCGTTCTCGATGATCAGCTCCGACAGCCAGGCCATGGGCCGGGTGGGCGAGGTGATCACCCGCACCTGGCAAACCGCCGACAAGATGAAGAAACAACGCGGCGCCCTGGCAGAAGATGCCCCCGGCAACGACAACTTCCGCGCCAAGCGCTACATCGCCAAATACACCATCAACCCGGCCATCACCCATGGCATCAGCCATGAAGTAGGCTCGATCGAAATCGGCAAATGGGCCGACCTGGTGTTGTGGCGCCCGGCGTTCTTCGGGGTCAAGCCCACCCTGATCCTCAAGGGTGGCGCCATCGCGGCCAGCCTGATGGGCGACGCCAACGCCTCGATCCCCACGCCCCAGCCGGTGCACTACCGCCCCATGTTCGCCAGCTACGGCGGCTCGCGGCACGCCACCAGCATTACCTTCATCAGCCAGGCCGCGCTGGAGGCCGGGGTGCCCGAGCAACTGGGGCTGAAAAAGCAGATCGGCGTGGTGAAGGGCTGCCGCACCGTGCAGAAAACCGACCTTATCCACAACGGCTACCTGCCTGACATCGACGTCGACCCGCAGACCTACCAGGTCAAGGCCGATGGCGTGCTGCTGTGGTGTGAGCCGGCCGAAACCCTGCCCATGGCCCAGCGCTACTTCCTCTTCTGACCCCCCTGCAGGAGCTGGCCCGCCAGCGAGCTTTCCGGCCACCCTGGCTCCTGCACGACACCCAGCCTTATGTACGGCACTTCTTCCCTGCCCGCCCCTTAACCTCGCTGACTCCAACCATTGCCGTACTGGAGACAGCCATGTCCGAAACCACTACCTCGCAAACCGCAGAAATGACGCTGGCCAGCCTCAAGCAGGCAGCCACCGATTTCTACAGCACCTTTCCCGATATCACCCACTGCGCACGCCAGGAAGCCGCCCGCCTGCTCAAGGCGCATACCGGCCAGGACCTGGACCCGGACGCGGTCTACTGGCACCGGTTTTCCAATGCCATCAGCAATACCCACACCTTTACCGGTTGGGAACACTATGGGGTTCCAGACAAGACCCTGACCATGACTGAGTTGACCCTGCGGCGCTTCGATCTCAGTGATCAGATCAATGCCATCGACCTGGACAGCATGAGCGGTTTTTATACCAGGGATGGCAGCGGCGGGTTTTATGACCAGCGCAACGAAGTCGCGTTATCGCCCCTGACGATCATGAACGCACTGTGGGAGGCGAACTTCGCCCAGGCCTACCAGACCCGACTGGACGCCTTCTGGAGTGCCCAGGAAGAACAGGGCCGCCTGGTGGCAAAGGCATTATGTGTAAGCCACGCCTTCCAGGCCATGCGCCTGAAGGTGCTCACCCACCGCGCGTTCAAACAGTTCATGTACACGGTGTCGGGCCCTGCCAGGATGCCGCCGACGATCCTGGACTTGAGGCGCCGCTTCAGCACCGCGACGCTGGCCTCGGTGCACGACTTTACCCTGGGCGCCCACGCTGCCACTGACATTGTCCGGGTGCAGAATGCGCAAGGGCAGCAGACGCTGTTCCTGCCGCCGGCCTGGTTCCGGACTTTTCACAGCGAGCAAGAGGTGTATGACTGGGTATGCACGGAGGCGGCCGACCCGGACCGGCGCCAGCAATTGATCTCGCATTTCGGGGTGCATCATCAAACCGACACGTCGGTGCTCGATGACGTGAACACGACCCTGGACACGATGCTGACAACACCCTGGGCCACGGGGCAGAAACTGCTCAATGGCGCTAGCCGACTCATCAAGGAAGATGTGTTCACATACCTCATCAAGAACCTGCGCACTCGCCTGGAAACCGAAGCAAAAGCGATGTTGACCACCAACTGGGACCTGCGCAAGAAGCTGTTCCTGGTAGACCTCAGTGCCTTCGTGAGGGTAACCGCAGGGCTGGCACCGGGCGACTCACTGGTGGCGGGCGCCGTGGTTGGCGCGTCGGCCATCAGCCTGGGCGCCCACACGGCAGTGGCCCTGCATGGCAGCAGCCACGAAGAGCGCAGCCAGGCCGCTGTTGCCGCAGCCTTCGATGCGCTGTCGTTGCTGTTCAGCCTGCCCATGCTCAAAGGCACCGGCAAACACGTGCTGGACGAGTTCGTCGACCTGGCCGAGGAGACACCGGCCCTTCTCGACACCAACACCCCCCTGGAATACGCTGTGGACATTGACGTCAGCCAGCTGCCCACGGAAATCAGCGGTGACGGGGGTCTGTTCTATCTCAGCGACAACAAGCGATACATCCGCCTCAACAGCAAAACGTTTGAGGTGGAGTTCATAGAGGTACTGGACCGCTGGGTGGTCATCAACCCCCAGGCCCCCGACAACCTGGTCGGCGCTTGGCCCGTCGAGCCCAACTGGCGAGGGGTGTGGGAGCCCTTTACCGAGCAGGTGTTCGACCCGCAGGACCTTGAAGCCGATGCCACGTTGAGCCCGGCCAGGGTCAGCCCGCAACTGGCCATGGCACACCAGTTGAATGCCCAGCTGCGCCCTTACGAAACACCGATGAAGTACGTAGAACTGACGGCAACCCTTATCGGCCGGGACAGCCAACGGTTGATGACGATGCCGCTGGACGACACCTTCGCTTTCGCACGTCTGGAGTTGCTCAAGGCACGAAACGAGCTGGCTACCCACGCCAGGACTTTCTTCGACCTGCCCAGGGCCACGCGCTCGGTAGCGATACCCGGGTTGACGCCTGCCACGACACCGGATGCGCTGTTCGAAGCGGTCTACAACAACGGCAGCGGCATGGTCATCGGTGAAGCCAGGGACGCCATCGGCAGCAAGAAATTGCTGATCAAATACATGGCAAACCTCAGGTCACTGGGGGTGGAAACGCTCTACACCGACCTGCTGATCAAGGAGTTGCATCAGGGTTGGGTGGATCACTACCTGGCAACCGGCCTGATGCCCGCCGATCTCTACAAGTACCTCCACCACCTGACCGAGCAGTCGGTGCTGGCGAAATACACCCCCCTGGAGCTGATCCGCAGCGCGCGACGGCAAGGCATCAAGGTCAAGGCACTGGACTGTGCGGCCGCCCACCAGGTACATGGGCTGACACTGCAAGAGGCCGATATCGGCCAGAAGATGCGTAATTTCTACGCCCTGCAACGCATCAAGGCGCACCAGACGGCACGGCCGGGAAGTGGCTGGATTGCGTTGGTGGACCACACCCGTGTCGGCACATTCATGGACGTACCAGGGCTGTCGGAGCTCACCGACACGGTGGGGCTGCGCGTCAAGGACGTGCCTTTGGACACCCCGCTGGCCATTAGCGACGACCTTGGGCAGCGCTTGGCGGGCAATGCCGGCACCGTGCGGGCCGACCTGAAGATCGAGATCGCCACCCAGCCTGCCCCGGCCACCCACAGCACCAGCGAAGTCTAGCGGCTCAGCTGGGCCTGAAACGCCCGAGGCGCTGGCGCAGCATGGCGTTTTCACCCCTCAGCTGCTGGACTTCTTCCAGCAGCTCAAGGGCCAGCGCCACGCCCTCCCACTCCAACTCCAAGTCGTGATGCAGCTTGGCCGCACGGCGCGCTATACCGGGCGCGCGGTCATCGAACAACCACTCGTCCGCCGTTCGCCCCTGTGGTTCGACAATGCCGTGCTCGACGATCTCGATCACGTAGGCGGGCGAAATGCCCACCTCCTGACAGAAGCTCTTCATATCCAGCTGAACATACAGGGACGAACTCATGAGTTAACGACTCCAGTTGGCTCGGGGGTCGAACGCCGCCTTCTCCGACAAGGTTTTCCACAGGGCCTGCGCGGCCTCGTCGGATTGCGGCGGCATGACCACCTTGAGTTGGGCGAACAAGTCGCCACGTTGGCCTTTCTTGTCGAGCAAGCCATTGCCCTTGACGCGCAGGCGCTGGCCGCTCTGGCTGTCAGGGCGAATGGTCAGGTTGATGCGCCCGGTGAGGGTCGGCACCGCGACCTTGGTGCCCAGCGCCGCTTCCCACGGTGCCAGCGGCACAGTGATGATCAGGTCATGGTCTTCGACATCGAACATCGGGTGCGGTGCCAGACGAATGATCAGGTACAGGTCGCCATTGGCGCCGCCCCCCACGCCTGGGGCCCCCTGGCCCTTGAGGCGAATACGCTCGCCGTCGGTGACACCGGCGGGGATCTTCACGTTGAGGGTCTTGGTGGTATTGCCCGTCTGCTGCCCGGCGCCGTTGTACTGTGGCACCTGGAAGCTGATCTGCTTAGACTCGTTGGCCAGGGTTTCCTCGAGGAAGATCGCCAGTTCCATTTCCACGTCTTGTCCTCGCCTCCCGGCGCTGCGCTGCTGGCCGCGGCCAAAGGGGTTGCCATTACCGCCACGCCCGGCCGAACCGCCGAAAATGGAGCTGAAAAAGTCGGAGAAATCGCCAGCGCTTTCCTCGAAACCGCCACCGCCACGACCCTGCCACCCGGGCGGGCCCTGGAAGGGTCGGCCATGCTGGCCGTACTTGCGAATTTCATCGTATTCGGCGCGTTTGTCCGCGTTGCTCAACGCTTCGTAGGCCTCGGAGGCCTCCTTGAATTTTTCCTCGGCGTCCTTTTCCTTGCTGACGTCGGGGTGATATTTGCGCGCCAGTTTACGGTAGGCAGTCTTGATCGCCTTCTCGTCCGCGGTCGGCTCAACGCCCAATATCTTGTAGTAGTCTTTGAAGTCCATCGAAGGATCACCATCCGTTTATCGGGATCGCGCGGTCTGTCCACTCAAGTGTAGAGACTCGCTGATGCGCTGGAAGTTTATCGGCTGCTGGCAGGCTTTGCTGAACGGCCTTGGGTGCAGCCATGGGGGCTGGTTACAAGATTGGGGGTGCGAGGCGAGGTTTCAAGGTGTGACCGTGTGGCAATTAAACGCCGCGCGGCCTTGATTCTGGCTACCACTGGCATACACTGCGCGGCCGTTTTTTGCACAGAATCCGGCAACGACATGACCAACCAAACCCCGGCCCGCGCCTGCGGCATCGACTTCGGCACCTCCAACTCCACCGTCGGCTGGCACCGACCGGGCGTCGACACCCTCATCGCGCTGGAAGACGGCAAGATCACCCTGCCGTCGGTGGTGTTCTTCAATATCGAGGAACGCCGCCCGGTGTATGGCCGGCTGGCGCTGCACGAGTACCTGGAAGGCTACGAAGGCCGCCTGATGCGCTCGCTCAAAAGCCTGCTGGGTTCCAAGCTGATCAAGCATGACACCAGCGTGCTGGGCACCGCCCTGCCGTTCAAGGACCTGTTGGGCATGTTCATCGGCGAGCTGAAAAAGCGCGCCGAAGCCAACGCCGGCCGTGCCTTCGACGAAGTCGTGCTGGGCCGCCCGGTGCATTTCGTCGATGACGACAAGGCAGCCGATCAGGAAGCCCAGGACACCCTGGAAGAAGTGGCGAAGAAGATCGGCTTCAAGGAAGTGTCCTTCCAGTTCGAGCCCATCGCCGCGGCCTTCGACTACGAGTCGACCATTGAGCGTGAAGAGCTGGTACTGATTGTCGACATCGGCGGTGGTACCTCCGACTTCTCGCTGATCCGCCTGGCGCCCGAGCGCCACAACATCGACAACCGCCACGACGACATCCTGGCCACTGGCGGCGTGCACATCGGCGGTACCGACTTCGACAAGCAACTGAGCCTGCAAGGCGTGATGCCGCTGTTCGGCTACGGCAGCCGCATGAAGAGCGGCGCGTTCATGCCCACCAGCCACCACATGAACCTGGCCACCTGGCATACCATCAACTCGGTGTATTCGCAGAAATCCCAGCTGGCCCTGGGCAGCATGCGCTACGACATCGAAGACACGGACGGTATCGACCGCCTGTTCAAGCTGATCGACCAGCGCGCTGGCCACTGGCTGGCCATGGAAGTGGAAGAAACCAAGATCCAGCTGACCCATGCTGACAACCGTCTGGTGGCGCTGGACCGTATCGAGCCGGGCCTGAGCGTGGACATGAGCCGGGCCCTGTTCGAAGGTGCCATCGATACCTTGCTGGAGCGTGTGCGCGGCAGCGTCACCCAGTTGCTGGGTGATGCCGGCGTGGGGGTGGAACAGGTGGACACCGTGTTCTTCACCGGCGGTTCGAGCGGCATTCCGGCACTGCGCAACAGCGTGGCGGCGATGCTGCCCAATGCCCGGCACGTGGAAGGCAATATCTTCGGCAGCATCGGCAGCGGCCTGGCCATCGAAGCGCGCAAGCGCTACGGCTGAAACCGCAGCGGACCTGGCCGCGTCCCGAGGCGCGGCCCAGTACTGGATACACCGCGTGAAGCCGACGCGGCCAGGTACGCCGCTACTGTCAGACCAGTTCGGCGCGGCGCAGCTCGCTTTTCAGGTAGGCGTAGTAGATGGGCCCTGCCACTACCCCGGGCAAGCCGAACGCCGCCTCGAACACCAGCATCGCCAGCAGCAATTCCCACGACTTGGCCCTGATCTGCCCGCCCACGATCCGCGCGTTGAGGAAATACTCCAGCTTGTGGATAAGAATCAGCCAACCCAGTGCTGCGGCGGCTACCCAGATCGACACCGACAGGCCGATGATGGTGATCAGCGTGTTGGAGATCAGGTTGCCGATCACCGGCAAAAGGCCAAGGATGAAGGTCAGGGCCACCATGGTCTTGGTCAGTGGCAGCTTGATTCCGCACAACGGCAATATCACCAGCAGGAACACCGAGGTGAACACCGTGTTCAGCGCGGCGATCTTGATCTGGGCGAAAACGATATTGCGGAACGCCTGCACCAACAGCGTCATGCGCACCAGCAGTTCGCCGGCCAGCGGTTTGTGATCAACCCCCGGCGGAATGCGGTTCAAGGCGACGATGGCACCCAGCACCATGCCGATCAGCAGCGTGACGAAGGTGTGCACCGCATCCTTGCCCACCAATTGCAGGTCGGCCAGATGCTTGCTCACCCAGTCGCCCAGCGCCGTACGAAATTCCAGCGCATTGGCCGGCAGGTAGGCATCGATGGACGGCGGCAACTGCGCCCGCGCCCGGTTCAGCACGCCCATGAACTTGTCGAGGAACGCGCCGGGATTCTCGGCCTCGTGCATCAGGAAACTGATGCCCAGGGCAAAGATCACCGCCAGCAGGCTGACCACCACGGTCCCCAGCAGCGCTACCGCCACCCAGCGGGCCCGCGGGCCGGACACCAGCCGTTGCAGTTGCGGGGTTAGCATGTTGACCAGTTCGTACACCAGCAGACCGGCCAGCAGGCTGGGCAACAGGCGCAGAGGCATCACCAGCAACAGCCCACCGAATACGATGAGCAGGCTGGCCCATAACACATGACGCTGGGAAAACGTTGGCATACAGCCTCGAACATGTAACACATGGAAGGACGGGCAGTCTGCCAGCCTTCACCTCACAGAGCCAGTTCCGGCGAAGGGCGACTGCCGGCAGGAGCGGGCAACGCTCGCGAAGGCACTGCTGCGCCCCACCCGAAAAACCACGGTATATGGTTCGCGAGCCACGTCCGCTCCTACAGGGATTTCAGGGGCCAGCCCGTTATTTTTTCAGGCAGGTACTCATGAATGTTTTGCGCGCGTCGCCACTCAGGTTCTGGGTCTTGGCGTCGGCATTGCAGGTGGTCATCTTCTGCTGCTGCGGCGTCAGGGTCTTGGTGGCGGCTGGGGTAGCCTTCAGGCAAGTGCTCATGTAGGTCTTGCGCTCGTCACCCTTCAGGCTTTTGGCCGTGGCGTCGGCGTTGCAGGTCGTCATTTTGTTCTGTTGCGCGGTGGCGGCGAAACCCTGCGAGCACAGCAGCAGGCCAAGTACCAACAGGGGCGCGTGCAGCATTTTCATGGAGTGGTCTCCTTGTCGCCGCGCTGGGCCGCGCGGCCTCGACCTGAAGTGTAGCCAAACTTTTCCGCTGCTCCGGCCCGCCCCTAAAGCCCGGCTGTTTTCAGCCGGGCAGCATGCTCAGTGAACAGCCGCACCGGTTCGGCACCCTTGCCCACCAACCCAAGGGACTGATTGACGATGTCCAGGTGGTCCATGGGGTAGTCATCGCCGATCACGTACCCCAGGTGCGAGCTATAGCGCCCCACCATGCCATCGCATTGCCCTGCTTCGCGCACGAAGGTTTTGGCAAACAACCGGCAACTGATGTGCGAGCCGTCCAGGCGGTTGCCGCCGCCATCGCTGCGCGGGTCTTGCAGCACGCCAGACCAGGAATAGTAATGCACCCCGTTGACCACCGGCTCGCCCTGGCCACCCCAGGTCAGCGGGATGCCCTGTGGATAACGCTGGTTGAAGTGCGCCACCCCGGCACAGGTCAGGGACAAGTGCGAGGCGTGCACATCGATGGGCAGAATCGGCCCCCGCCAACCGGTCTCCAGCACGCCCATCAGCAGGCCCAGCAGGTACAGGACAGCATGCAGCAAGCGCCCCCCCACCGAGTTGTGCAGGTAGCGCCGCTCCAGGTAGTCCGCCAGTTCCGAACCGTGGTTGGGCCCCGCCACCGAAGTCACCGAGGCCACCCAGTCCGGGCGCTTGGCCGCCGCGTAGCGGGCTGTGAGGGCACCCTGGCTGTGGCCGATCAGGTTGACCTTGGCGGCACCGGTCTCGTGGCGGATGCGCTGAATGATGAGCAGCAACTGCTCGCCCCGCACTTCGGTGGCGTTGATGGGCGAGACCTGAACGGGGAACACCTGCGCCCCACCCCGCCGCAAGGCCCGCACGATGCGAAACCAGTAGGGGTACAGCACCAGGCGCACGAACCCGAGCATGCCGGGCACAAGGACGAGGGGGTAGCGCGTGGCACCGGGCTTTGACATGGCGGGCGATCCTGAAGGCAAACTTCAATACTAGCGCACTGACATCGAACCTTCGGACGACGCCGTTGCTCAAAGTATTACGGGGCCACTATTGGCTCATTCGAAGGAGCGACACCTATGTACAAGCAAACCCTGGCCGCTGTGTGCGTACTGGCTTCGCTGGCTGGCTGCGCCAACACCAAGGTCGAAAACCCGGTGGACTTCGTCACCTATCGCAATGAACCGCTGGTCAAGCAAGTCGATAACGGCATGACCATGCAGCAGGTCATCGCCATTGGCGGCACGCCGTCCTCGGTGGTCGACGGTAATGGCAAGACCACGGCTGGCACCTGCAACAACTACGTGCTCAACACCGATGGCAAGCAACAGGCCTACTACGTCAGCTTCGACGCCAGCGGCCACGTGGACAGCAAGGGTTTCATGACCTGCGCCCAGCGCAAGGCCAACGTCAACGCCATGCCCTGATGTCGGTGCGCAGCAAGCCCGATAAAACTTTCCGGCCTGCCGTGCACTCACAACCTCTGAACCGATCGGGCCGGGCCCCCAGTTGACGGGGGCGATAGAGCCCGAAGGCCCCAACCGTACCGAATAGCCTGGAGATTGCCATGAGTATTGCAACGATCGACAAGAACACCCTGCGTGATCGCGCTCGCCAGAACGTGGACAACGGCGCAGTGACCGAAGGCTATGAAGGCGACCGCGAGGAAGTCGTCCGCCTGCTCAACGACTCACTGGCCACTGAGCTGGTGTGCGTGCTGCGCTACAAGCGCCATTACTACATGGCCAAGGGCGTGAAGGCACAGGTGGCGGCCGCGGAGTTCCTGGAGCACGCTACCCAGGAAGCCGAACATGCCGACAAGCTGGCCGAGCGTATCGTGCAGTTGGGCGGTGAGCCGGATTTCAACCCCGACAGCCTCAGTGGCCGCTCGCATGCCGAGTACAAGCCTGGCAGCACCTTGAAGGAAATGGTCTACGAAGACCTGGTGGCCGAGCGCATTGCCATCGATAGCTACCGCGAGATCATCCAGTACATCGGCGACAAAGACCCTACCACTCGTCGCGTGTTCGAAGACATCCTGGCTCAGGAAGAAGAACACGCCGACGACATGGCGGACATCCTCGAAGGGCTGTAAGGCTTGTCGTGGTACCAAGGGGCCGGGAAACCGGTCCTTTTTTTGCCTTGAAAATAGTGGTGCCGGGGTCCCGAGCTTCGCCCGGTCCCACAGAGTAGCGGCTACAGACTCTGTGGGAACGAGGCACCGCGGGACTTACCCAATCAATGTGTGCTCTGCACCGTCTTCGGCGCCTTGCCTGCCTTCATCTGCTCCAGCAACGGCGTGCACTGATTGGGCTCGCCACCGCTGGGCGCCACCAGCGCCAGCAGGCCAGCCGCCGGTGCCGCCACCACACCCAAGGCAACCATGCCGGCGCCGCGCAACAGCAACGGCACCGCCTGCACCCCGGCGCTGGGCTTGGCAAACGGCCCGCGCACGTAGAGGGGCGAGCGCAGCGACAGCAGGCGGAAGCCCTTGGACTCGGGGTTGATCTTCAAGTCCAACTGCTCGGTCTTGAAGTTGACCGTACCATCGACGTAAATGATCGCGTTCTCGGTATCGAACACAATCAAGCGTGGCGTGGCCAGGCCGTCCTTGATGCCAAGGTCGGCAGCAGCGCAGTTGATCTTCACGTCGTTGTCGCCAAAGATCTTGCCCACTACGTAGTTGCCGACGTTGAGCCCGGCGATCTCCATCAGGCCGCGGCTGATGGCGCCGTCATTGATCAACAGCTTGAGGTTGCCGTTGGCGCTGCCCAGCAACGCAGATACCGAGTTGCCAGTACCACTGATATCGGCATCGCCATTGAGTTGGCCGAAACTGGTTTTCATCGGTTCGAAGGTCGGGAACAGCTGCTTGAGCTTGAAGCCCCGCGCGGTCAGCTTGGCGTGGCCCTGCAGGGGCGTGGTGCGGCCATTGAGGCCGATCTGCGCGTCCAGGTTGCCCCCGGCGACGCCAAAACGTAGAGGCTCCAGGTTCAATTGCCCGTCATTGAGTACCACGTGGGTGTACAGGTCGGTGAACGGCAGGTCCTTGCTCTGCACGATTTTCTTGCCGGTGAATTCCACATCGGCGTCCATGGCGCGCCAGCGGTCAGTGCGGAATTCCTCGACCGGCAGCACCTTGCCGGCCGGCTGCTTGCTTTCACTGCCGCGAGCCGCCTGCTTGGCGTTCGAGTCGGCGCCGATCAGGGGCGCAAGGTCAGTGAACAGCAGTTGGTTGGATACCAGCTTACCGCTCAGCTTGGGCCGCGGTTGGCTGGCGACGAAGGCCAGGTCACCGTGGATGTCGCTGTTGCCGATCTTGCCGTTGAAGCCCTGGTATTCGAAGCTCGCGCCCGTGGGCTCATGCAGCTTGGCTTGCAGGTGGCCGTCGGTGGAGTACGGCGGCGAGTCGGGAAGCGTCACGCCGGTCAGCGGGTACAGCTTGCTCAGGCTCGCACCTTCGAGCTTGAGGCGCAGGTCCAGGGCCCCCAGGTTGCGCGGGTCGGTCAGCGTACCGGCAACGGCGACATGGGTGTCGGCAATGCGCACGTCTGCCTGCACCGGGAAGGGTTGCGCGGCATCCTGCAATGCCAGCAGGCCGCCGATCTTGCCTGTGCCGTTGACGGGCTGGTCTTTGTATCGGCCCGTTACCTTGAACCCGAAAGCGTAGTCCTGAGCAGTCGCGCCCTGGTCGGTGACCTTCTTGGCCGCGCCGCTGCCAACGATATCGCTGAACGGAATGGGCTTGCCCAGAGGGTCTATGAGTACATCGGCATGGGCCTTGAGGGTCACGTCGTCATACACCACATGGCCCTTGTCGAAACCGATCGCACCAATGTCCATGACCCATTTCGACGGCTCGGCGTCAGGGTCTTTAGGGCCGAAGTCAAAGGTCCAGTTAGCGCGGCCGTCAGCCAGGCGCTGCAGGTTGGCGTCGGGCTGGGTGAGGTCGATGCGCGGGATGACGATGCGCTCAGCCAGCAGCGGCAATGGCGACAGGCGGAACTCCACGCGCTGGAGGCTAACCATTTGTGGTTCCTTGGACCACTCCGGGTTGCCCAGCGTCAGGTCTTCGGCAACGAAATGGGGCCATGGCACCCACGCACGCCAGCCGCCTTCCTGCGGCTCGCGGGCCCACAGCACGTCAAGGTTGCCATTAATGGCGAACGGCCTGTGCAAGGCCTCCGACACCTTGGCATTGAGCGTCGGCTTCACGCGGTTCCAGTCGAAAGTGGCGATGACCACCACCAGTACGGCAATCAGTACTACCAGGGTGCCAACTATCCAGGCCAGGATCTTGCGAGGGCGCGTCATGCACGAATCTCCAAATGACAGCGGGGCCGCCTGCGGGCGGTGCGCTCGGTTGCAGCATTACCTTCTAGGACTGGCAAAGCGGCTGGGGGTTTAACCCGATTTATGAAATCGGCCGACCGATGCATCGACAGGTTGGTTCCACAACGGCGCACGGCCGCTGGAAAATCCCCCAAGCGGTGCACCGACAACCACGCTAAAGCGTTGATTTAGAGGCCTGGAAGCGAACAATCAATTTGGTTGATTGTTACCATTACCTATATGAACTTTTATATCTAATTCTCAAGAGTAGCATTGGCTTCGTACCCACTTTTCAGCCCTCCAAAGGAGCGCCAAACCATGAAACGCCAATTGCTGCTGACCCTGACCCTCTCTGTACTGGCCGCCAACGTATTCGCCGCTGGCAACGTTCAACCTGCGATTACCCAGCACAGCGCCGCTGTGATCGTTGCCCAGGATGGTTCTGACCGCACGCTGAACCGCGTCGCTCAGGACGGCTCGGATCGCACTCTGAACCGCGTCGCTCAAGATGGCTCGGATCGCACCCTGAACCGTGTCACTCAAGACGGCTCGGATCGCACCCTGAACCGCGTCGCTCAGGACGGTTCTGACCGCACCTTGAACCGCGTGACCCAGGACGGTTCTGACCGCACCCTGAACCGCGTCGCTCAAGACGGCTCGGACCGCACCTTGAACCGCGTCAGCCAGGCCGACGCCGACCGCACCGTGCTGCAAGTCGCCCAGGATGGTTCCGACCGTACCCTGAACCGCGCGAGCTGAGTCTTGGCTGCCCTGAAAAAAGCCCGGTCCCCGCACCGGGCTTTGATTTTTCCCCCGATTTGCTAGAGTGCTGCGCTGCCCTCCAAAGAACTCCGCACCATGCTAGCCCGCGCCGAACAGAAACAGCAGACCCGCCATGCCCTCCTCGACGCCGCCCGGCAGTTGATCGACGCGGGGCGCGGATTCGGTAGCATCAGCCTGCGCGAAGTGGCCAAGGCCGCAGGGATCGTGCCCACCGGCTTCTATCGCCATTTCGATGACATGGACCAATTGGGCCTGGCCCTGGTTAATGAAGTGGGCGAAACCTTTCGTGACACCATTCGCCGCGTGCGCCGCAATGAATTCGAGCTCGGTGGGCTCACCGACGCCTCGGTGCGCATCTTTCTGGACAGTGTGGCGGCCAACCGCTCGCAGTTCCTGTTTCTGGCCCGTGAGCAGTACGGTGATTCACGCCCGGTGCGCCAGGCGCTGACCTGCTTGCGCGATGGCATCAGTTCTGACCTTGCCGCCGACCTGGCGCTCATGCCCAAGTGGCAACACCTGGACCGCGCCGCCTTGGCCGTGATGGCGGACCTGGTGGTCAAGACCGTGTTCGCCACCTTGCCGGAGCTGATCGACGCCCCCGCCGAACGCCAACCGCGGCAATTGTCGCCCCAAGCGAAGATCACCCAGCAACTGCGCTTCATTTTCATGGGCGCCAAGCACTGGCAGGGCCTGAGCAGTATTGACGACTGAACCAAGTTGGTGCCAGATACCGGCATGCGCACCAATTTGTATCAATTTGTTGCCCAACGTTCTGGCACAGGGCCGGCATTCGCAGCGCTAGCATGTTGGCAAGACACTTGCTGTCAGCACTTCATCGCACACAGCCGGATGCCTGAAAATGCTGGTGATCCACCGCAGAACCGAGCCAAAACCTGACTGGTCGGCCGAATTACACCTGAATTTCGAAGCCCGCAGCAAAAGCCGCCTGCGCTGTTTTAGTGCCGATGGCGAGGACGTCGGGCTATTCCTCGAACGCGGTCAGCCGCCCTTGCATGATGGCGAATGCCTCGAAGCCCAGGACGGGCGCATCGTCAAAGTGGTCGCGCGCCCCGAAGCCCTGCTGCACGTCACCTGCGCCAACGCCTTCGAACTGACCCGCGCCGCCTACCACCTGGGCAACCGCCACGTGGCCCTGCAAGTGGGTGACGGCTGGCTGCGCCTGCTGGACGACTACGTGCTCAAGGCCATGCTCGAGCAACTGGGGGCCAGCACTGAAGCCATCGAAGCGCCCTTTCAGCCCGAGCACGGCGCCTACGGCGGTGGCCACCACCACTCGCGCGCGGGGGAGGAAGACTTCAACTACGCGCCCAAACTGCACCAGTTCGGCGTACGTACATGAACCCGGCCTGGGCCCTGCTGCGTCTGGCCAGCCCACAACTGCCCATCGGCGGCTACAGCTATTCCCAAGGCCTGGAAATGGCCGTGGAACAAGGCACGGTGAAGCAGGCCGACGACGCCCGACGCTGGATCAGCGACCAACTGCTGCTCAACCTGGCGCGCTTCGAAGCACCGTTGCTGCTGGCCCATTGCAAAGCCGCGGCCAGCGATGACTGGGCTGCGCTGCGCACGCTCAGTGATGAGCACCGCGCCAGCCGCGAAACCCGGGAAATGGCCCAGGAAAGCCGGCAGATGGGCTATTCGCTCAAGCAACTGCTCGATGGCCTGCCCGAACTGGACGCCGCCGCCAAGGACTTCCTCGCGGCCACCGCCGAACCGCACCTGGCCCTTGGCTGGGCCCTGGCGGCCCGCGCCTGGCAGATCAGGCCCGCCGATGCCCTGGCCGCCTGGCTGTGGAGCTGGCTGGAAAACCAGCTGGCGGTACTGATGAAAACCCTGCCCCTGGGCCAGCAAGCCGCACAGCGACTGACCAGCCAACTGCTGCCTTTGCTGCAGCAAGCGCAGCAGCACGCCACTGAACTTGACCCCCACCACTATGGCAGCGCCGCTTTCGGCCTGTCCCTGGCGAGCATGGCCCATGAGCGCCAGTACAGCCGCCTGTTCCGTTCCTAGGAGATGACAATCATGAATACCCAGCCCCTGCGTGTCGGCATTGGCGGCCCGGTCGGTTCCGGCAAGACCGCCCTGACCCTGGCCCTGTGCCTGGCCCTGCGCGAGCGCTACAACCTGGCCGTGGTCACCAACGACATCTACACCCGCGAAGACGCCGACTTTCTGGTGCGCAACGAGGCCCTGGCCCCCGAGCGCATCATCGGCGTGGAAACCGGCGGCTGCCCGCACACTGCCATTCGCGAGGATGCCTCCATCAACCTGGAGGCCGTGGACCAGCTCAACCGCCGTTTCCCCGGCCTGGACCTGATTCTGGTGGAGTCGGGCGGCGACAACCTCTCGGCCACCTTCAGCCCGGAGCTGTCGGACCTGACCCTCTACGTGATCGATGTGTCGGCCGGCGACAAGCTGCCGCGCAAGGGCGGCCCGGGCATCTGCAAATCCGACCTGCTGGTGATCAACAAGATCGACCTGGCACCGCTGGTGGGTGCTTCCCTGGAAATGATGGACAGCGACACCCGGCGCATGCGCGGTGACAAGCCGTTCGTGTTCAGCAACCAGAAGACCGGGCAGGGCCTTGAGGCCATCATCGCCTTCATCGAACGCCAAGGCCTGCTGACCGCCGCCTGATCGCCCATTTTCCAAAGAGCGCACCTGCCACTTCACAAGGAAGCCAATCAATGACCCTGAAAAAACTCTTCGGCGCCGCCGCCCTGCTGCTGACCCCCGCCCTGGCGTTTGCCCACCCCGGCCACGGTGAACACGGCATCGTCGCCGGTGTGCTGCACCCGCTGACCGGCATCGACCACCTGCTGGCCATGCTCGCCGTGGGCCTGTGGGCCGCACAGCAGACCGGCAACGCCCGCTGGGCCCTGCCCTGCACCTTCGTCGGCACCATGCTGATCGGCGGCCTGCTGGGCTTCGAAGGCCTGGAGCTGCCAGGCCTGGAAAGCGGCATCGCCGCCTCGGTACTGGCCCTGGGCCTGGCCGTGGCCCTGGCCATTCGCCCGCCGGTAGCGCTGGCCGTTGGCGCCACCGCCCTGTTCGCGCTGTTCCATGGCGTCGCTCACGGCCTTGAGCTGCCGGAGATGTCCAACCCATGGGCCTACGCTGCCGGCTTCGTCGCTGCCACCGCTGCCCTGCATGCCGTGGGCTACGCCGTGGTGCGCGTGCTACCCCAGGCCGCCAGCCTGCTGGTACGCGTGGTCGGCGCCCTGTCGGCACTGACCGGCGCCTGGCTGCTGGCCGGCTGACCGCTTGCCGCCTGTTCGCCGCCATGGCTGGCGAACAGGCTGGCAAGACCTGCTACCATGTCGCCCCGACGTTCAGACCGCCGTGACGACTTTTCCTCATGCCAGAAGCTGCTTCCCTCTCCAATGCCTTCACCGCTGTGCATGAGCACTTCCTGAAGACCATCGTGCCCCTGTGGCAAGGCCCCGGCTGGAACGCCGAACTGGCGTTGCCCTACGAGGCCCTGGACCCGCAGCAGCGGCCCATGCCCGTGCAGCGCTACCGTGCCATGGCCTGTGCCCGGCAGTTGTACCTGTTCTCCACATTGGCTGACGTGCCTGGCGCCCATGAGCACGCGGCGGCGCTGTTCCGTTCGCTGCAGAAGCACTTCCACGACGCCGAGCATGGCGGCTGGTTCTACAGCATCGATGCACACGCCCGCCCACTGGACCGCAGCAAGGACCTGTATACCCACGCCTTCATCATCTTCGCCTGTGCGCACTACTGGCAGCAGTCTCGCGACCCGCTGGCCGAGTCGGTGCTGGACGCCGCGCTGAGCGTGGTGGCCACACAGTTTTCCACAGGTGACGGCCTGTACGAGGCGGTGCTGGGCGAGGACTGGTCGACACAGAGTGCAGGGCCGCTGCAAAACCCGCTGATGCACCTGGCCGAGGCTTTCCTGGCCACCCTGGCAGTACGCCAGGACGACGCCGTGGAAGCCGCGCTGGTGGACCTCTGCCTGGCCATGCAAGCGCGCTTCGTCGATCCGGTTTCCGGTTTCCTGATGGAAAAGCCCTGCGGCGCTGTGGATAACTGGTGGGAACCAGGCCATCAGTTCGAGTGGTTCTACCTGCTGGAGTCGTCGCCACTGCTCAAGGGCAGTGAATTGCACGGCTCCCTGGAGGCGGCGTTCGCCCCTTCCGAACGGCTGGGCGTGCAGGCGGGTGGCGTGCTGGCGATGCTTGACGTGGACGGCAGAGTACGTGATGGCACCCAGCGCATCTGGGCTCAGGCCGAATACCTGCGGGCACTGACCCTGCGGGCCGGGGGTTACGTAGCCAGCCAGGTGCAGGTGCTGCGCGAGCGCTTCCTGCACGAAGGCGGCTGGTACGAGTGCCGTGATGCCAGCGGCACGGTGAGCCGGCTGGACATGCCGTCGACCACCCCTTACCACCTGGCAACCTGTTATCAGGCCTTAGCTCGGCACTGAAGCGCCCGTCAGGCTTTGTGCGGCCGTTCGATGGCGAAGCCTGCCCAGCTCTGGGTCACTGGCATCAGCTCCAGGCTGTTGATGTTGACGTGGGCCGGGGTGTTCAGGATCCAGAAGATGGTGTCAGCAATATCCTGCGGCTGGATCGGCTCGGCACCCGCGTAGGTGGCGTCATAGCGCGCCTGGTCGCCATTGAAGCGCACCAGCGAGAACTCGCTTTCACACAGCCCCGGCTCCAGGTTGGTCACCCGCACGCCCGTGCCCTGCAGGTCGCAGCGCAGGTTCAGCGAGAACTGTTTGACGAACGCCTTGGTGGCGCCATACACGTGGCTGCCCGGGTACGGGTAGTTGCCGGCCACGGAACCCAGGTTGACGATGCTGGCACCGCGGCCTTGGGCGATCAGGCGTGGCAGCAGCAGGCGCGTGCTGTACATCAGACCTTTGACGTTGGTGTCGACCATGGTGTCCCAGTCGTCCAGGTCGCACTTGGGCGCGGGGTCGACACCCAGGGCCAGGCCGGCGTTGTTGATCAGGCCGGTTAGCTTGTCGAATTCCGGCGGCAGGTTGGCGATGGCTTCTTCCATCGCTTTGCGGTCCCGCACGTCCAGTACCAGGGTGTGCACCTTGGTCTGCTTGGCCAGCTCTTCGCCCAGGGCGCTCAAGCGGTCTTCACGGCGGCCGGTCAGCACCAGCGACCAGCCTGCCTCGGCGAAACGGCGGGCACAGGCTTCGCCAAACCCGGAAGTGGCGCCGGTGATAAACACGGTGGAAGTCATTGCATGCTCCTGGAAAGGCTGTGGGAAAGATCGTTTCAAAGCATGCCCGCGCTTTGGCGCGACGGCAAGTTAAACCCCGGCCTGATCAAAAAATGATCGAAGGCCGCAAACCCTTGCCCCAGCTGGGCCGCCGCACCTTGTGCGCACCTTATCCACAGGGCCTTGCACAGTATCCGTGGGCAACTGCCATGTGGACAAACCCGCCTGCCGCGGGGCGTGTAGCCGGTTGTAAGCGGTAATGGCCTTGACCGGATCCAGGCAATCATGCAGCCCTGGGCCAGACCACGCACGAGCGAAAATAGCAGGGGTGGCGCCAGGCCAGCAACCACGGCCCTCAGCGGCATCTTTCCAAGGCTTGCCCACAGACTTATCCACAGGTTTTCGCAGCCATGACGAACGGTATTCGGCGGTGGATAAGAGCTTGACAAAGCGCGTACCAGCCGACCTGAAAATACCTGATCAAATATTGACCACACCTCTGAAAGCCACGCCGATCAAGGCGTTCAGCAACCTACACCCAACTTACCCACAGCCCGTTCCACAATAAACGGGGACAAGTGCATTGCATGACAAAACAATGAATTAGGGCGGTTTTATGTCGCAGTGGGCGAACAACGAAAAAGGGTTTTCCACAATGCTGTGGAAAACCCTTTTCTGGCTGCTGATTCGACCGGTCAATGGCCGCCGAGGTAAGCGTTGCGCACCTCGTCATTGGTCAACAGCTCCTGCCCCGTGCCCGTCAGCCGGATCTCGCCGTTGACCATCACGTACGCGCGGTCCGACAGCTTCAGCGCGTGGTTGGCGTTCTGCTCCACCAGGAAGATGGTCATGCCCGACTTGGCCAGCTCGCGCAAGGTGCTGAAAATCTGTTTCACCACGATGGGCGCCAAGCCCAGCGACGGTTCGTCGAGCAGCAACAGCTTGGGCCGGCTCATCAGGGCCCGGGCGATGGCGAGCATTTGCTGCTCGCCGCCCGACATGGTCATGGCGCGCTGGTTGCGGCGTTCCTTGAGCCGGGGGAACAGGTCGAACATGCGCTGCATGTCTTCGCCGGCGAACTTGTCACCAATGGGGATGGTGCCCATCATCAGGTTTTCTTCCACCGACATGTCCGGGAATACCCGCCGGCCTTCCGGTGACTGGGCAATGCCGTTGGAGGCGATGTAGTGGGACGACTTCCTGGTGATGTCGGTACCCTGGTAGATGATCTGCCCGGCCGCGGCGCGCGGTTGGCCGAAGATGGACATCAACAGGGTCGACTTGCCCGCGCCGTTGGAGCCGATCAGGCTCACGGTCTCGCCTTCGTTGATGTGCATCGAGACCTTCTTCAACGCCTGGATGGGGCCGTAGAAGACGTCGATCTCTTTCAGTTCGAGGATCGGGTTACTCATGCCAGCTCCTCTTCATCCGCGCCCAGGTAGGCGGCGATCACTTTCGGGTCGTTACGGATCTGCTCCGGGCCGCCTTCGGCGATCACGTTGCCATGGTCCAGCACCACGATATGGTCGGAAATGCCCATGACCATGCCCATGTCGTGCTCGATCAGCACGATGGTCATGTCGTGCTCGTCGCGCAGCAGGCGGATCATGCCGCTCAGAGCCTCGGTTTCCTGCGGGTTGAGGCCAGCGGCCGGTTCGTCCAGGCAGATCACCTGGGGCCGCGTGCACATGGCGCGGGCGATTTCCAGGCGGCGCTGCTGGCCGTAGGAAAGCTCGCCCGCCAGGCGGTTGGCGCAGTCCACGAGGTCTACCACTTCCAGCCAGTAGAACGCGGTATTGAGCGCGTCCTCCTCGGCTTGGCGATACCCGCGGGTATTGAGAATACCGGCCACCATGTTGCGGTTTACCCACATGTGCTGGGCCACCAGCAGGTTTTCCACCACCGACATCTCCCGAAACAGGCGGATGTTCTGAAAGGTGCGCGCCAGCCCGGCGCGGTTCACCAGGTGGGTGCCGCCGAACATCTTGTAGTACAGGCGGCTGGCGAAACTGCGCGGCGAAACAAAGTCGGTCGGCTGGAAAGGCTCGCCCAGCAGCTGGATGACGTTGGTCTTCATGCCGCGCGTTTGCAACTCGATGCGCCCGCCTGTCGCCTTGTAGAAGCCGGTCAGGCAGTTGAACACCGTGGTCTTGCCGGCACCGTTGGGGCCAATGAGGGCAAAGATCGAATTGCGCTTGACCTTCAGGCTGACATCGCTGAGGGCCTTGATGCCACCGAAGTGCATCATCAGTTTTTCAACCGTGAGTACGTATTCACTCATGGCGCCACTCCTTTACGCGGAACCACGCCGGTACGGCTGATGCGAATCAGGCCGCGCGGTCTCCAGATCATCATCAGTACCATCAGCACGCCGAACAGCAGCACCCGGTACTCGGCGAACGAACGCAGCAGCTCCGGTGCCACGGTCAGCACGAACGCGGCAATCACCACGCCGACCGTGGAGCCCATGCCGCCCAGTACCACAATGGCCAGGATCAACGCAGACTCGAAGAAGGTAAATGAGGTGGGGTTGACGAAGCCCTGGTAACTGGCGAAAAACACGCCGGCAAGGCCGGCGGTAGACGCCCCCAGGGTGAAGGCCGAGAGTTTGACCAGCACGTGGTTCAGGCCCATGGCCCGGCAGGCGATCTCATCTTCGCGCAGGGCTTCCCAGGCACGGCCTACCGGCATGCGGGTCAGGCGGTGCTTGACGTACAGCACACCGATCACCACCAGGAAGAGTACGGCGTAGATGAAGACGAATTTCAGGTCAGGGTTGTAGTCGATGTGCAGGAATTCGTGGATGGGCACGCCGCCCTCTTTGGCCCGCCGGCCAAACTCCAGGCCCAGGAAGGTCGGTGCTGGCACCGGCACACCGTTCGGGCCTCCGGTGAACGACAGCCAGTTGTTCAGCACCAGGCGGATGATTTCACCGAAGCCCAGGGTCACGATGGCCAGGTAGTCGCCATGCATCCTCAACACCGGGAAACCCAATATGCAACCGGCGAACGCCGCCGCCAGGGCTGCCAGCGGCAGCGCCGACCAGAAACCCAGGCCCAAGTACTGGTAGCCCAGGGCCAGGCCGTAGGCGCCAATGGCATAGAAGGCCACGTAACCCAAGTCGAGCAGGCCCGCCAGGCCTACCACGATGTTCAGGCCCAGGCCCAGCAGCACGTAGATGAGCCCGAGGATAACGATGGTCAGCACGTATTTGTTGGCAAACGCAGGGAAGACGATAGCCAGCACGATCACCAGCGGGATCACCCAGCGCAGCGCCGACTTGTGCCCCGGCGCCAGCACATGCACGCCCGAACCGCCGCGCTCCATGCCCTGGGACAGGCGAATGCCACGCGGGGTCTGCAGGAACAGGCTGATCAGGAAACGTCCTGCCGCCACGGCCAGCACCAGCCAGGCAACGCGAGTTGGTTGCAGGTTGAAACTGTAGCCTTGCAGCACTACGCCGACGATGGGCCCGAATACGATCAGCGCCAGCAGGCCGGCAATGACTGCGTCGATCAGGCTTTGCTTGATATCAACGGGTTTGATTGGGGCAGCAGACATAGTTATACCTTCGCCACGAGTGGGCGACCCAGCAGGCCTTGGGGTCGGAAGATCAGAATCAGCACCAGCAGGGCGAAGCTGAACACGTCTTTGTAGTCAGAGTTGATCAGGCCCGAGAACTGCGACTCGGCAACACCCAGGATCAAGCCACCGAGCATGGCCCCCGGCAGCGAGCCGATACCGCCCAACACTGCCGCGGTGAAGGCCTTGATGCCGATGATGAAGCCGGCGTAGAAGTCGAAGGTGCCGTAATTGACCGTGATCAGTACACCGGCCAGGGCCGCCATGGCCGCGCCGATGATGAATACGTAGGAAATCACCCGGTCGGTGTTGATACCCAGGATCGAAGCCATCTTGCGGTCTTGCTGGGTGGCCCGGCACATGCGGCCCAGCTTGGTGTACTTGATGATGTACGTCAGTGCCGCCATGCCGGCGAACGCGGCCACCAGGATGAACACCTTGGTGTAGGTGATCTGCACGAAGCCGGTGCCGATGTCGAAGCGCCAGCCACCACTGAGCAGCGTGGGCACGCCCTGCTGGTTGGGGCCCTGGGCGATCTGCGCGTAGTTCTGCAGGATCAGCGAGATGCCAATGGCACTGATCAGCGGCGCCAGGCGCGTGGAGTTGCGCAGCGGCTTGTAGGCCACCCGCTCGATGACAAAACCGTAGACCCCGGTGACCACGATGGTGAACACCAGCGTGCCGAGAATCAGGAAAGGGAAGGACTCGACCCCAAAGAACGACAGTACCGCCAGGCCGATAGCGGCCAGGTAGGCGGAGATCATGTACACATCGCCATGGGCGAAGTTGATCATGCCGATGATGCCGTAGACCATGGTGTAGCCGATGGCAATCAAACCGTAGACCGACCCCAGGGTCAGGCCGTTGATCATTTGTTGCAGGAAAATACCATCCATCATGCACGCTCACGAACTTCTGGGCCGCACGGGTCCGCGCGGGCAAGCCGAGCCTGCCCACTCTGGATACGAGCGGTAAATAAGAGAACTGACGGGGCCGGCCGACAATGGGCCGGACCCAGTTTGACCGGACTTGAGGGTTACCCCGCAAGCCGGTCCGACCTCATGTCATTTCTGCTTTTCGAGCTGGTGGTATTTGCCGTCCTTGTCCCACTGGTACACCACATAGTCGGAGACTTTCAGGTCACCCTTGCTGTCCCAGGTCTTGGTACCCATGACGGTCTTCACCGGGTTGGCCTTCAACCATTTGGCGGCGTCTTCGCCCTTGTCGGACTTGGCACCGTTGAAGCCGGCGGCCAGGGCCTGGATCGAGGCGTAGGCATACAGGGTGTAGCCTTCAGGCTCATAACCGGACTTGCGGAATTGGTCGACCACCGCCTTGCTGTCTGGCAGCAGGCGCGGGTCGGCACCAAAGGTCATGTACACGCCATCGACGTACTGGGCGCCGCCTGCGGTGGTCACCAGTTCGTCGGTGACCACGCCATCGTCGGACATGAACTTCACGTCCTTCAGGCCCTGCTCACGCAGTTGATGAACCAGCGGGCCGGCTTCCGGGTGCAAGCCGCCGAAGTACACTACGTCGGCGCCTGCGGCGCGGATCTTGGTCACCAGGGCGCTGAAGTCTTTTTCGCCACGGGTCAGGCCTTCTTCCAGCACTGGCTTGACGCCTCGGGCAGTGAGCTGTTTGGCGGTCGCATCGGCCAGGCCCTTGCCGTAGGTGTCCTTGTCGTTGATGACTGCGACTTTCTTGCCCTTCAGCACGTCGACGATATAGTCGCCAGCCACCACGCCCTGCTGGTCGTCCCGGCCACACATGCGGAACATGGCGGTCAGGTTACGCTCGGTGACCTGCGGGTTGGTGGAGCCCGGAGTGATGGCAATCACGCCTGCATCGGCATACACCTCGGACGCCGGGATGGTCGACGAGGAACAGAAGTGCCCGACCACACCGGCGACCTTGTCCTGGTCTGCCAGTTTGTTGGCCACCGCCACCGCCTGCTTCGGTTCGCAGGCATCATCGCCAGCCACCAGGATGATCTTGCCGCCATTCACGCCGCCGTGGGCGTTGATTTCATCAGCGGCGGCTTGCGCCCCCTTCATGTACTGCTCGCCGAACGATGCGTTGGCACCGGTCATTGGGCCTGCCACGCCGATCTTGATGTCGGCTGCCTGAACAAACGAAGAAACTCCCAGCGCAGTAGCGACCGCGAGAGCCAGAAAACCTTTCCTGTAAAACGTCTGCGACATGAGGTGGTGCTCCTGAGTTTTTTTGGTTGGCACTACAACTTCACAACTTCAGCAATTGCTCTGAGCAAGCGCCGTGCCATCCGATTTTCAAACGGTGAAAACGCCTGACCGTTTACGGTGCCAAGGCCCTGCGCCCGCCTCCCTGCGGGTCGTGCAACCGTCTGGATCGCGCCTGGTAACACCTTATTGAACAAAAGGAGCAACCCTGGCGTGCCATCATTGCAACCTGCTAGCAACAAACTGTGCAACCGAGCTGTAACAGGGTGCGTAACCGAAGTGCACATCACCGGTGCGTAATTGCTACGCCACGCACCATTTAAGGCTAGCCATTGTCGGCAAAAACGGAGAGTTTGTTTGGAAACCAGCTATATAGGTTGTGAAATGGCGGTGCCAGAGGCTTTCGTGCCAAACGTAAGCAGCGCGCAGGCTGGGCAAAACACTGGCAGAATGTACCTTTACTGTGCGCCACTACCGTTTCAGTCATGCCGCCAGGCCCAGTTGGAGCCCTCAATGAGCGAGAGCGTATTCGCTGATCGCATCGTGCAGAACTTGCTCGACACCGATTTGTACAAACTGACCATGATGCAGGCTGTCCTGCACAACTACCCCAACGTCGAGGTGGAGTGGGAGTTTCGTTGCCGCAATGGCGAAGACTTGCGCCCTTACCTGGCGGAGATCCGCTACCAGATCGAGCGGCTGTGCGAACTGAGCCTGAGCAGCGACCAGCTGGGTTTCCTGGAGCGCATCAATTTCATGAAGCCGGACTTCCTGCGTTTCCTGGGACTGTTCCGCTTCAATCTGCGTTATTTGCAGACCAGCATCGAAAACGACCAGTTGAGCATTCGCTTGCGTGGCCCGTGGCTGCACGTGATCCTCTTCGAGGTGCCGCTGCTGGCCATCGTCAGCGAAGTGCGCAACCGCGTGCGTTACCGCGAAGTGACCCTGGGCCAGGCCCGGGAGCAGCTGTACCGCAAGTTCGACTGGCTGACCACCCATGCCTCGGCCGATGAGCTTGCCGAGTTGCAGGTTGCCGACTTCGGTACCCGCCGACGCTTTTCCTACAAGGTCCAGGAGGAAGTGGTGTCCGTGCTCAAGCATGACTTTCCTGGGCGTTTTGTGGGCACCAGCAATGTGCACCTGGCGCGCGAGCTGGACATCAAGCCGCTGGGCACCATGGCCCACGAATGGATCATGGCGCACCAGCAACTCGGGCCGCGGCTGATCGACAGCCAGAGCGCCGCCCTGGATTGCTGGGTGCGTGAATACCGCGGGTTGCTAGGTATAGCGCTGACGGACTGCATCACCATGGATGCCTTCCTCAGTGACTTCGACCTGTATTTCGCGAAACTCTTCGATGGCTTGCGCCATGACTCGGGCGACCCGGTGATATGGGCGGAAAAAGCCATCGCCCATTACCAGGCGCTGGGCATCGACCCCATGAGCAAGACCCTGGTGTTTTCCGATGGGCTGAACCTGCCCAAGTCCTTGGAGATTTTCCGCGCGCTGCGCGGGCGCATCAATGTCAGCTTTGGCATCGGCACCAACCTGACCTGCGACATCCCCGGGGTGGAGCCGATGAGCATCGTGCTGAAGATGACCGACTGCAATGGCCAGCCGGTGGCGAAGATCTCCGACGAAGCGGCGAAGACACAATGCAGGGACGAGAACTTCGTGGCGTACCTGCGGCATGTGTTCAAGGTCAAACCCTGACGCACCGGCAGGAGCTGGCTTGCCAGCTCCTGCGCTTGGCCGAGGCCTGCGCGGTCAGTTCAGGGTGACGGTGCCTTTCATCATCGAGATGTGCCCTGGGAATGAGCAGAAGAACGCGTAATCCGTGCCGGCCTGCAGCTTGGACACATCGAAGGTCACCGAGTCTTTTTCGCCCGCGCCAATGATTTTGGTGTGAGCCAGGATGCGCTCGTCACCGTCCTTGAGGTAATTCTTGTCGATGCCGGCGGCCATGCCGTCAGAGGCCACGCCCTGGGCGTCTGCCGCCTTGCTCAGTACCCAGTTGTGGCCCATGACATTTTTGGCCAGTGAACCCGAGTGGCCCAGGTTGACGGTGAAGGTCTTGCAGGTCTTGCTGATTTCGATGGCCTTCTTGTCGAAGGTCATGCTGTCAGTGGAATCGACGTCTACCGAACAATCGGCGGCGAATACCTGGCCGGCAGCCAGGGCAAGCAGGGAGGCAGCAGCTACTTTCGCGAACATGGTGAATCTCCAGGACAGGTTTTAAGCAAGGCTTCTTCTATGAGCCTCATCGACAGAATCAACGGGACAATCATTGCACGCACCGCATATTGTATACAATATCAATCACGGAGCGTTTACATGAACAATTTCCTGCGCAGTCTCCTCGCCGCCTATGCGTGCGGCAACACCGGTACCGAGTGCCCGGACGACTGAATGAAAAGCTGGAGCCAGAGCAGCGGGGCCTTTACCCTATGACACCCCCATTGCCAGGAGCACCCCCATGTCACTGACTTCAGTCTGTGTTTTCTGCGGCGCCAGCAGCGGCAACAATCCGGCTTACCGGGACGCCGCCGTGACCTTGGGCCGGACGCTGGCCGAGCGCAAACTCACCCTGGTGTACGGCGGTGGTGCAGTGGGCCTGATGGGTATCGTCGCCGACGCCGTGCTGCAAGCGGGTGGCGAAGCCATTGGCATCATCCCCCACAGCCTCAATGATCTCGAAATTGGCCACAAGGGCCTGACCCGCCTGGAAGTGGTGGACGGCATGCATGCGCGCAAGGCACGCATGGCCGAGCTGGCCGATGCCTTCATCGCCCTGCCTGGCGGCCTGGGCACCCTGGAAGAGCTGTTCGAGGTATGGACCTGGGGCCAGTTGGGCTACCACGGCAAGCCCCTTGGCCTGCTGGAAGTGAATGGCTTCTACAGCAAGCTCACCGGTTTCCTGGACCACCTGGTGCAAGAGAACTTCGTGCGCGAACAACACCGCGCCATGCTGCAGGTGAACGACTCGGCCGACGCCCTGCTCGATGCCCTGGACGCCTGGCAACCCACGGTGCTGCCCAAGTGGACCGACAAGCAGCCGGACTGATCAGCCCGGCACTTCGTCCAGCGGCATGACCGTGACCTGCACTTCCGGGTCATGGCTGCCGCCCCCCAGAATCACCCCTCGCAAAGGCGACACATCGGAAAAATCCCGGCCCCACGCCAGGGTGATGTGCTCCAGCGCCGGTTGCACATTGTTGGTAGGGTCGAAGTCGATCCACCCCAGCGGCGGGCAGTACACCGATACCCAGGCATGGGAAGCATCAGCACCGATCAGCCGCGGTTGGCCGGGCGGTGGCTGGGTCAGCAGGTAGCCACTGATGTAGCGTGCCGCCAGCCCGCGCGAGCGCAGGCAGGCCAGCATCAGGTGAGCGAAGTCCTGGCACACCCCGCGCCGGCGCTCCAGCACTTCGGTCAATGGCGTCGCCACCTGGGTGGCCTCGGCGTCGAAGGTGAACTCCTCGAAGATTTTTTCCATCAGCGCCTGGGTCCCTTCCAGCAACGGCCGCCCGGGCGGGAAGCAACTGGCGGAAAAGGCCACGAAGGCCTGCTTGAGCCGCACGTACGGCGACTCGAAGCGGTAGCGGCAGGCCTTCATCAGGTCTTCGGCGATGGGCGCGCTGCTATAGCACAAGGCATCACGCACCACTTCCCAGGCTTGCGAACGGGCGAAGTCCACCGCGGGCCGCGGCAGCACTTCCACTTTCAAGCGCGCGCTCACCTTCAAGGCATCATGGGGGCGCTCGAAGGTCATGCGCGTCAGCGGGTTGCCGAACACGTCGTAGTCGTCGACTCGCCAGCTGGGATGGGGGCTGATCTCCAGCACCTGCTCCCGGCACAGCTGCCAGGCGCACGGGCGCGGCCACAGGTGCGCCAGCTGCTGGGCCAGGGACACCGGGCTGTCGTAGTGGTAATGGGTATCGTGGATGATCTGGTACTGGGCACTCATACCGACACCGTCCGTTGGCTGACATCATCGACGTGGGCAAAATGGCGCAAGGCCAGGCGGTCGGACACCTGGCCGCTGGCTTCGGCAATGGTCTGCAACAGGTCGGCCAGGCCGTCGAGCACCGCCTGCACGCTGGGCGCACCGAACAGTGGGTTTTCCAGGCTGCCCAGGTCGAAGGCCGACAGCCGCTCGATGAGCATGGCCAGACCGCGCTCGCGCGGGACAGCGAATTCATCGTTCAGGCGGCGTAGCGCGCGGTTCACCTGCTTGAGCTGGAACAGCACGGCATGGGGGTTCTGGTCATCGAGCAGGAGCAAGTCCAGCACCGGTATCAACTGTGGCACCGCCAGGTAGCGCGAACGATAGGTGATGCTGCTGTTGCCCAGCTCCAGCAACCATTCCAGGCCTGCCTGGTCGGCAATACCCACGCCACGCAGGAAGCCGGCCAGGCTGGTGCTGAGAAACTGCAGGCGCTCGATACGCCGGCCGATCATCAGGAAGCGCCAGCCCTCGTCACGGGTCATGTCGTCCAGGGCGAAGCCCGATAGCGCGGCCAGCGACATCACCAGGCGGTTGAGGAAGTCCAGCAGTTCGCCCAGGTCGGGGTCTTCCACGTCCAGGCCCTGGGCCTCGCGCTGCAGCTCCACCAGGGCCTGCCAGTTCTCCCGCGAAAGCTTGCCACGCACCTGTGATGCCGCCCACTGCAACCGTTGCAGGTTATTGCGCAGGCTGTAGGCCCAGTCTTCACCCAGCAAGGCCGCCAGCAGGCGCTCCTGCAGTTCACCTTCTTCGGGCAACAGCCCCAGGCGCTCGCCCAGCTCCACAGCGGCTTGCAGGGCCAGCGGGTCATCGCCATCAATGTAGCGGCCCAGAATGATGCGCAGCAGGCGCGCGCTATCATCGCAGCGCTCGCAATAGCGGCCGAACCAGAACAGGTTCTCCACCACCCGTGACGGCAGGTAGGGGTCGACCCTGACCACATCGTGCGCGCCGATGGTCCGCAGGGCCTTCCACTGCTCGCCGATGGGTGCACGCTCGCCCAGCACCCACGTGTCCTTGCTGGCACCACCGCGCTGCATCGAGACCACCTCGGCGTCGGCCTCGGCCGCCACCCGGGTCAACGCGCCAGGCAGCACCCGGTAACCGTCGTGGCCGGCCACGGCATACACGCGCATGCCGATGGCGCGTGGCGCCAGTTGCCCGCTGCCTTGCCATACCGGCGCCTGGGAAAGCTGCGCCAGCTCTTGCGCCACATAGGCGTAGGGGCGCGCCTGGATACGCTCGGCCATGGCCTTGCGCTGCCTGGCGTCCAGATCGCGACCGAATACCGGTGCGAAGCTCTGGGACGGGAAGGCGGGCTTGATCACCAGGTTGGGCAGCTTTTCCAGCGCCTGGGCCATTACCGGAGGCTCGCCACACCACCAGGTGGCAATGGAGGGCAGGATCAGTTTTTCGCCGAACAGGTGTTCGTTGATCGTGGGCAGGAAGCCCAGCAGCCCGGGGGATTCCAGCACGCCGCTGCCCAGCGCGTTGGCCACCAGCACCCGGCCCTGGCGCACGGCTTCCAGCAGGCCCGGCACCCCCAGGGCGGAGTCGGTGCGCAATTCCAGCGGGTCGCAGAAGTCGTCGTCCAGCCGGCGCATGATGGCGTGCACCCGACGCAGGCCGCTGAGGGTCTTGAGGTAGACGGTGGCATCGCGCACGGTCAGGTCACTGCCTTCCACCAGCGGGTAGCCAAGCTGCCGGGCCAAGTACAGATGTTCGAAATAGCTCTCGTTGAAGCGCCCGGGCGTGAGCAGCACGATCAGCGGCGAGTCGTGGCCGTCTGGCGCCAGGCGCCGCAGGGTGTCCTGCAGTGTCCGGAAATACCCGCTCAGGTGCTCGACCTTGAGGTCGCGGTACAGCTCCGGGAACGCCCTGGAGACGCTCATGCGGTTTTCCAGGGCATAACCGGCACCGGACGGCGCCTGGGTGCGGTCGGCGGTGACCCACCAGCGGCCATCGGGGGTGCGCGCCAGGTCCACGGCATACAGGTGCAGGAACATGTCCCCGGGCTGTTTCAGGCCCTGGCATGGCCAGAGGAAATTGTTGTGCCCGTATACCAGTTCGGCGGGTAGCAGGCCTTCCCGTATCAGGTTCTGAGGCCCGTAGATGTCGGCCAGCACCGCATTGAGCAGGCGCGCACGCTGGGCGATGCCAGCCCGCAACTGCTGCCATTCGGCCGCAGGTATAACGTGGGGCAACAGGTCCAGTTCCCACGGGCGGTCGGCGCCCTTGGGGTCGGCATAGACGTTGTAGGTCACGCCGTTTTCCTGGATCTGCCGGGTCAGCAACGCCTGGCGCTGGGTCAGTTGCGAAGGGGTGCTGCGCTGCAAATGCTCGAACAGCCTGCGCCAGTGCGCACGCACCGAGCCGTCTGCCTGAAGCATCTCGTCAAAACTTCCCGCCGTCAGCGGGTATCGGTCAAGCAGGTCTGGCATGGAACGCTCGGCACGGGCAGTAAAGCATCAGAATAATGCGGACGGCCGGTAGCCCGGCCCTCCTTTTCAGGTGCGACGCATGTCCAGTGTCATCGGCAGCTCATCGTTGTTCGTGAGTGTAGGTGCCGGCTGCGGGCCAGGGCTATGACCCAGGCGGAAGAAACGCGACAGACGGCGGCTTTCCGCTTCGTTGGCGTTGACGGGCAACGTCTCGTAGTTGCGGCCACCGGGATGGGCCACGTGGTACTGGCAGCCGCCCAGGGAGCGCTGCATCCAGGTGTCATGGATGTCGAACACCAACGGCGCATGCACCGGGATAGTCGGCTGCAGGCAGTTGAACGGCTGCCAGGCGCGAAACCGCACGCCGGCCACGTATTCGCCCACTCGGCCGGTGGGCTGCAACGGTAGGGTGCGGCCGTTGCAGGTCACCACGTAGCGCTGGGGTGACAGGCCGTTGAGCTTGACCTGCAGGCGTTCGAGCGAGGAGTCCACGTAGCGCACGGTTCCACCGGCACCGCCCTCCTCCCCCAGCACGTGCCAAGGCTCCAGGGCCTGGCGCAGTTCCAGCTCGATGCCGGCCACGGCGTAGTCGCCGATCTTGGGGAAGCGGAACTCCAGGTGCGCAGCGAACCATTCAGCTCGCAGTGGGTAACCGGCAGTGTTCAGTTCGGCGATGACATCGGCAAAATCCTGTTCGATGAAATGCGCCAGCATGAAACGGTCATGCAGCTCGGTACCCCACCGCGCCAGCTTGGCCGGGGCGTATGGTTCACGCCAGAAGCGCGCGACCAGCGCACGCAGCAACAGTTGCTGCACCAGGCTCATGCGCGCATGGGGCGGCATCTCGAAACCGCGCAGTTCCAGCAGCCCCAGCCGACCGGTGGCGCCGTCAGGAGAGTAAAGCTTGTCGATGCAGAACTCGGCCCGGTGGGTGTTACCGGTCACGTCGATCAACAGGTTGCGCAGCAGGCGGTCCACCAGCCACGGGGCGCACGGCTCACCCGGCGCCGGCATTTGCTGGAAGGCGATTTCCAGTTCGTACAGCGAGTCGTTGCGCGCTTCGTCGATGCGCGGGGCCTGGGAGGTCGGGCCGATGAACAGCCCGGAAAACAGGTACGACAGCGACGGGTGGTTGTGCCAGTAGCTGATCAGGCTGCGCAGCAGGTCGGGGCGGCGCAGGAACGGCGAGTCCGCAGGCGTGGCGCCACCGAGCACGAAATGGTTGCCGCCACCTGTACCGGTGTGGCGACCGTCGATCATGAATTTCTCGGTGCTCAGGCGGTTTTCCCGGGCCTGTTCGTAAAGAAACTCGGTGCGCTGCACCAACTCATCCCAGGTGGCGGACGGCTGTACGTTGACCTCGATCACGCCAGGGTCGGGGGTAATACGGAAGTTGGCCAGGCGCGGGTCATGGGGCGGCTCGTAGCCTTCCAGCAGCACTGGGCAGCGCAGCTCCCTGGCGGTGGCCTCGATGACGCTGACCAATGCCAGGTAGTCCTCGACCTCTGCCAGCGGCGGCATGAACACGTACAGCCGCCCCTCTCGGGCCTCGGCGCACAACGCCGTGCGGGTGAGCCAATCGGCTGACTCGTCCAGCGCTGGCGCACGGTCGGTTTCGATCGCGGGTGCCTGGCCAGCCACCTGCAATTGCTCCGAAGTTGGCAGCGCGCCCACATCCTGGTTGGGGTCACGGGGGTGAACGAAGGGGTATTCGGCGGCGGTCACCCACGGCTGCGAAGCCAGAGGCAAGCGGTAGCCCAGGGGCGAGTCACCGGGTACCAGGCGGCAACGACTGTCGCGCAGGTACCAGCGGCCGCTTTGCCATTGGTCACCGGCGGCGGTGCGGGCCAGCGGCAGCACCTGGCCGATGATTTTATCCAGGCCTTGGCTGAACACCTTGCGCAGGCGCTTGCGCTCCATTTCTTCGCCCAGGCGCGAGTCTTCGGCGGTGACGTTGCTGGGTAGCGCGCCCTCGCGCCACAGGTAGTAGAAGTTGTCTTCGTAGGCAGGAAAAACAAAGCGCGGCGGCAATTTCAGCCGCTCCGCGACGCTGGCCAGAAAGCGTCCTGCCAATTCACCGGTGGCGCCGTAGTCTTTGCTTTCGTCGGCAATCAGCGCGTCGTCGTGCCAGATCGGTTCGCCGTCCAGCCGCCAGTAAGCGTTCAACGACCAGCGTGGCAGTTGCTCCCCCGGGTACCATTTTCCCTGGCCGAAGTGCACCAGGCCGTTGGGCGCGTACTGCTGACGCATGCGCTGGTACAACTGGGCGGAGAGTGTGCGTTTGGCGTCACCGAGGGCGGCGGTGTTCCATTCGGCACCGTCTGGGTCGTCGATAGACACGAAGGTCGGCTCGCCCCCCATGGTCAAGCGCACATCGCCCTCCACCAGGTCGGCGTCGATCTGCCGCCCGAGCGCCTGGATCGCTTGCCACTGCTCGTCCGTGTAAGGCCGGGTGACCCGTGGTGCCTCCCAGACCCGGGTCACCGACATTTCGTGGCCGAACTCGCACTCGCACGGTTCCACCAGGCCACTGATGGGCGCCGCCGAGGACGGGTCCGGGCTGCAGGCCAACGGAATATGCCCCTCACCGGCGAACAGCCCGGAGGTAGCGTCCAGGCCGATCCAGCCGGCACCGGGCAGGTAGACCTCGCACCAGGCGTGCAGGTCGGTGAAGTCCACCTCGGTACCGGACGGGCCATCCAGCGCCTTGACGTCGGCGGCCAGTTGAATCAGGTAGCCAGACACGAAGCGCGCGGCCAGGCCCAGGTGACGCAGTAACTGCACCAGCAACCAGGCCGAATCGCGGCACGAGCCGGAGGCGTTTTCCAGGGTTTGCTCCGGCGTTTGTACGCCAGGCTCCATGCGAATCAGGTAACCGATGTCCTGGCTCAGGCGCTGGTTGATGCCCACCAGGAAGTCCACCGCCGGGATGGGCGTGCGGTCGATGCCCTTCAGGTAGGCGTCGAACTTCGGCGACAGCGGCAGCTTTTCCAGGTATGGCGCCAGCTCGTGCTGTTCGTCCTTGGCATAGGCGAAAGGGATATTTTCCGCATAAGGCTCAAGGAAGAAGTCGAACGGGTTGAACACCGCCATCTCGGCGACCAGGTCCACCTCAACGCGAAATTCGCGGGTCTTCTCCGGGAACACCAGGCGTGCCAGGTAATTGCCCTGAGGGTCTTGCTGCCAGTTGATGAAATGCTGCTCGGGCAGTACGTTCAACGCGTAGGAAAGCACCCGCGTACGGCTATGGGGCGCAGGGCGCAGGCGCACGATCTGCGGGCCAAGTTCAACCGCACGGTCGTAACGGTAATGCGTGACATGGTGCAATGCGACATGGATCGACACGGCGTGCCTCCTGCGAGCCTGGACGGTAAGCGTACCGCGCAAGACTTATGCCACGTGGCAAAGCCAAGCGTTAGAGCGCTTGCTCATTCAAGCACAGCACCAAGATCGTGCCATGCCCGGTTTGCGTCGACAGCGTTGCACATTTATCGGGCGCGCGCATGACGAAACTGAGCGAGGCGACTGTTGGGCCAGTCAGGCACTGCGTCGCAAAAGGCGCCGTTGGCGCCTCGCCTGGATGCCCGCGCGCATTTCCCGGTGGCGCTTGCTGTTCAGCAACAGCAGACCAATCACGGGCCAAAGCAGGCAGCCGCCGACCATGACGCGGGAAGCACCGGGATCGAACGCCGCCAGAACCGCCAGCAAGCACGCTACGAAGAAAGCCGCCATTACGCCTGCCCAGTTACGCCACCCCAGCACGATGAACAGGTTGATGTGAACCAGCACAGCCCCCAGTGCCAGGCACGCCAGCCAACCGTAGATCGCGCGCTGGTGAACGTTGCCGAGTGCATTGGCCACCATCGCCACCGCCGCCCCCAACGAAAAACACCCCATGAATATGACACCCATGAACACCAGCAGGTAGCGCCCCAGCCACTGGCGAAAGCTTGATACCTCAGTCATCACTCAGTTCCTCGTACAGCCCTGCTGATGGACTTGCCGGTATCGCCCAGGTTTCCAGAGGCCACATTACCGCTCCAGCTCTGCAGTTTTGCGATGGCCGAAGCACATTGCTAACGACCGGATTGGCTACGCCCCTCGCGCTGGCGACGCAACATCAACCAATGCTGACGCATCTCGCGGTGCCTTCTGGAGTTGAGCAGCAGCAAACCAATAAGCGGCGATAGCACCGCTACCGCGTAAACGCCCAGAGGAGGCTGATAGAGATAGCTGGGAAGTCCTGTGAACAGGCAGCCCAACAGGACAGCCACAATGACCCACATAGCTGCAAGCCGGCCACGCACCATGATGAAGTGGGCCAGGAACACTATAAGCCCGGCCAGCGTGCCACCCCCCAGAAGTGCGAGGCCCTTGATGGGCTTGAGCGCAACATCACCCAAGTAGGAGAAGCCAATGACCGCAACGGCTGTTCCGATTGCCACGCAACTGCAGAGCACTACGCCAATGAATACCGGGTAGTACCTGGCGAGCCAGCTGACCGGGTTCAGTTCTGTGCTCACTCGCCATGCTCCTCATACAGCCCAACGGCAACATTGATATTCCCCGACCGGGCGCTACCGATCACACCAAGAGAGGCACCGAGCGCGTCCTTGATCTGGGTAACCGTGGCGTGCTTGAACTGCGCCGGCGTATAGCGCTTTTCCAAGGCCTTGGCTGCCTGCCTGAGCTTCATCAATTTAGGGGTCAGTTTCGGGTCCTTCAGGGCAAGCAATTCAGCTGTCAACCGCTTGCGCTCCTGACGGTTCAGCCCCTGCAGTGCCATGCGCAACGGTCTGCCACTGCTGGCCTTGACCATCATGAGCAGTTTCGTGGTCGTCACCGCTGATGCGCCAACGCCCGCCAATGACATCCCATCCAGAATCAGGGACACAGCCTGGTACCACTCATTGCTATCCAGTTCATCGACCGCCCCCTGGTCGTAAGCGGATACCGCCGTACGCCCGACGCCGGCAATGCATTGCAGACCACTGGCAGTCGCTGCGCTGTAACCGATAAAAGTGATGACCGTACTTGTCCCGCCGGTAAAGGGCGCCGCGATGGTGCCGCTGAGCATCACGACCCAGCTCAATACCGCGCCCATGCACGACAAACCGGCGTTGATCGCTTCCTGAAGAACCTGCGACTCGCGTCTGTCTGTTTGCACCAGATTGATGAATTGCTCCGGCGTTGTATGCCGCTTGGCCTCGCGCAGAATGACCCGCTTAACCGCCTTGCTGCAGATCGGCTTGAACTCACGCAGCGTAATGACATTGAAGTCGCTGTCGATATACACCACCCCAGCCCCAACGATACCGGGGTCGGCGTCGATGGCCGCGAACAGGCGCGGCAGGTTGAGGCTGGTTTCAATGCGCTGGCGGGCAAAACGTTGCGAGGGAGTGGTGAAAGGTTGGATGAGAGCTGTGCTCACTGGACGGTTCCTTGTTCAGTGGGGGAGACGCGATACATGCCGCAATCGCCGTCTGGCAGCACGCGGCCCTTATACGGTGGGGTCGGTGCTGCTCGGCGCCTGTGGCGCGGCCTGGAGGCCGCGGCTACAGGGGGATATCAACTCAGCGCGGCAATACCGGCTGGCGTGACGGTTTCTTCTTGCCCTTGCCACCCTTGGCCGCATCGTGGCGGGCCTTGGCGGCTTCCTTGGCGCGGGCTTCGGCGGCGGCCTTGGCCTGTTCGCGCTTGTCCCACGGCTTGGAGCCGTCGCTGCCACGCGGTGGCAGGCCGGTGTGCTGGGTCAGGATGCGGGTTTCCTTGGCCACCTTGTGGCTGCCGGCCGGCGTCGAGTTCTTGCGCCGTGCACTCTGGTAGGTGTCGGTGGCCGGCTGGTGCAGCGGGATCAACTGGTGCTTGCCCGGGCCGATCAGGTCGGCGCGGCCCATGCGTTCCAGCGCTTCACGCAGCATCGGCCAGCCCTTCGGGTCGTGGTAGCGCAGGAACGCCTTGTGCAAGCGGCGCTGCTCTTCGCTCTTGACGATGGTGACCGGGTCGCTCTTGTAGGTGACCTTGCGCAGCGGGTTCTTGCCCGAGTGGTACATGGCCGTGGCCGACGCCATGGGCGACGGGTAGAAGGCCTGCACCTGGTCGGCGCGGAACCCGTTGCCCTTGAGCCACAGGGCCAGGTTCATCATGTCTTCGTCGGTGGTACCCGGGTGCGCGGCGATGAAGTACGGGATCAGGTACTGTTCCTTGCCCGCTTCTTTCGAATACTTCTCGAACATGCGCTTGAACTTGTCGTACGAGCCGATACCCGGCTTCATCATCTGGTTCAGCGGGCCTTCTTCGGTGTGCTCCGGCGCAATCTTCAGGTAGCCGCCCACGTGGTAGGTGACCAGCTCCTTGACGTACTCCGGCGACTCCACCGCCAAATCGTAGCGCAGGCCCGAGGCGATCAGAATCTTCTTCACCCCCGGCAGGGCACGAGCACTGCGGTACAGCTGGATCAGCGCCGAGTGGTCGGTGTTCAGGTTCGGGCAGATACCCGGGAACACGCACGACGGCTTGCGGCACGCCGATTCGATTTCCGGGCTCTTGCAGGCGATGCGGTACATGTTCGCGGTCGGCCCGCCCATGTCCGAAATGACACCGGTGAAACCGGGCACCTTGTCGCGGATCTCTTCGATCTCGCGAATGATCGACTCTTCGGAACGGTTCTGGATGATGCGGCCTTCGTGCTCGGTGATCGAGCAGAAGGTGCAGCCGCCGAAGCAGCCACGCATGATGTTCACGGAGAAGCGGATCATGTCGTAGGCCGGAATTTTTTCCTTGCCGTACGCCGGGTGCGGGATGCGCGCGTAGGGCATGCCGAACACGTAGTCCATTTCTTCGGTGGTCATGGGAATGGGCGGCGGGTTGAACCACACATCCACTTCGCCATGCTTCTGCACCAGCGCGCGGGCGTTGCCCGGGTTGGTTTCCAGGTGCAGCACGCGGTTGGCGTGGGCATACAGCACGGCGTCGCCACGTACTTTCTCGAACGACGGCAGGCGGATGACCGTCTTGTCGCGGGTCATGCGCGGGCTGGCCAGGATCTGCACGACCTTGGCCTCGTTCGGGTCTTCGACCTCGCCCTTTTCCTGCTCGATGGCGCAGGCCTGGGTGTCCTGGGTGTTGACGTACGGGTTGATGATCTTGTCGATCTTGCCCGGGCGGTCGATACGGGTGGAGTCCACTTCGTACCAGCCCTGGGGCGTGTCGCGGCGCACGAAGGCGGTACCGCGAATGTCCGTGATGTCTTCGATCTTCTGCCCGTAGGACAGACGTTGAGCCACTTCGACGATGGCGCGCTCGGCGTTGCCGTACAGCAGGATGTCGGCGCACGCGTCGATCAGGATCGAATGGCGAACGCGGTCCTGCCAGTAGTCATAGTGCGCGATGCGGCGCAGCGAGGCCTCGATGCCGCCCAGCACGATCGGCACATGCTTGTAGGCTTCCTTGCAGCGCTGGCTGTACACCAGGCTGGCGCGGTCGGGGCGCTTGCCCGCCAGGCCGCCTGGGGTGTAGGCGTCGTCGGAACGAATCTTCTTGTCCGCGGTGTAGCGGTTGATCATCGAGTCCATGTTGCCGGCCGCGACGCCGAAGAACAGGTTCGGCTCGCCCAGCTTCATGAAGTCGTCTTTGGACGTCCAGTCGGGCTGGGCGATGATGCCCACGCGAAAGCCCTGGGCTTCCAGCAGGCGGCCGATGATGGCCATGCCAAACGACGGATGGTCGACATAGGCATCACCGGTGACGATGATGATGTCACAGGAATCCCAGCCAAGCTGATCCATCTCCTCCCTGCTCATGGGCAGGAATGGCGCTGGCCCGAAACACTCGGCCCAGTACTTTGGATAGTCGAATAACGGCTTGGCTGCTTGCATGTCGATGACCGTGTGGCTACGTGTTGAAAAAACGCGGGCGCGGAATATAGCACAAATTTTGACCAATTGTGGGACCGGGCGAAGCTCGGGAAGGCCGCGACGCTATATTCGATAGTCCGCGTCGCCTGATTCCCGAGCTTCGCCCGGTCCCACAGGGGTGGTCCTTGAATCCTGATTGACGTTACTCGTCGTCGTCGAAGTTGTAGCTGCCTGGGGCCAGGTTCTCGAAGCGCGTGTATTTGCCGATGAAGGCCAGGCGGATGAAGCCGATGGGGCCGTTACGCTGCTTGCCGATGATGATCTCGGCGATGCCCTTGTGCTCGGTCTCCGGGTGGTACACCTCGTCCCGGTACACGAACATGATCACGTCGGCGTCCTGCTCGATCGCACCCGATTCACGCAAGTCGGAGTTCACCGGGCGCTTGTTGGGGCGTTGTTCCAGGGAGCGGTTGAGCTGCGACAGCGCCACCACTGGGCAGTTGAATTCCTTGGCCAAGGCTTTCAACGACCGGGAAATCTCGGAAATCTCGTTGGTACGGTTGTCACCACTGGACCCCGGGATCTGCATCAGCTGCAGGTAGTCGATCATGATCAGGCCGATGTCGCCGTGCTCGCGCACCAGGCGGCGGGTACGCGCACGCATTTCCGAAGGGCTGATGCCGGCGGTATCGTCGATGAACAGCTTGCGGTCGTTGAGCAGGTTGACCGCCGAGGTCAGGCGCGGCCAATCGTCATCGTCCAGGCGGCCGGAACGCACCTTGGTCTGGTCGATACGGCCCAGGGACGAGAGCATCCGCATGACCAGCGAATCACCTGGCATCTCCAGCGAATAGACCAGCACCACCTTGTCGCTGCGCAGCACGGCGTTCTCCACCAGGTTCATGGCGAAGGTGGTCTTGCCCATGGACGGCCGGCCGGCGACGATGATCAGGTCGGCCGGCTGCAGGCCGCTGGTCTTCTCGTCCAGGTCGGTGTAGCCAGTGGACAGGCCGGTGATGGCCTCATCAGTGTTGAACAAGGTGTCGATGCGGTCGATGGCCTTGGTCAGCAGGTCATTCACGCTCACCGGGCCGCCGGTTTTCGGCCGGGCCTCGGCGATCTGGAAGATCTGCCGTTCGGCCTCGTCGAGGATCTCGGCGGCGTTGCGGCCCTGGGGGTTGAATGCGCTGTCAGCAATCTCGTTGCTGATGCTGATCAACTGGCGCAGGGTGGCCCGCTCACGGACGATCTGGGCATAGGCCTTGATGTTGGCGACCGACGGCGTGTTTTTCGCCAGCTCACCCAGGTAGCCAAGGCCGCCGACCTGGCTGCTCTGCCCTTCCTTGTCCAGCTGCTCATGCAGGGTAACCACGTCGAACGGCGTGTTCTGGTCAGCCAGCTTGGCAATGGCGCGGAAGATCAGGCGATGGTCATGACGGTAGAAATCGCCGTCCGAAACTTGATCGAGCACACGTTCCCAGGCGTTGTTGTCCAGCATCAAGCCACCGAGCACGGCCTGTTCGGCCTCGATGGAATGCGGCGGCACCTTCAGGGCAGCGGTTTGCAGATCGTATTGCTCGGGAGCGGATATCTCGTTCATGGCCACTTGAAATCAGGGGATACAGAAAGACAAAGGGCACGACCTGTTAGACAGGATCGTGCCCGATGTTACCGGCTGGCACCCGAAGGTGCCAAGCCGATCGGCATTACTTAAGCAGCTACGACGACAACGCGTACGGTAGCTTCTACGTCGCTGTGCAGGTGCACGGCAACGTCGTATTCGCCAACGTTACGGATGGTGCCGTTCGGCAGACGAACTTCAGCCTTGGCAACTTCAACGCCGGAGGCGGTCAGAGCGTCAGCGATGTCGTGGGTGCCGATCGAACCGAACAGCTTGCCTTCGTCACCGGCGGTGGCAGTGATGGTCACTTCCAGCTCAGCCAGTTGGGCAGCGCGAGTTTCAGCCGAAGCTTTCTTGTCTGCTGCGATTTTTTCCAGCTCGGCACGACGCTCTTCGAACGCAGCCAGGTTGGCTGGGGTCGCGGCGGTGGCTTTGCCGTAAGGCAGCAGGTAGTTACGGCCGTAACCAGCCTTAACGTTTACTTTGTCGCCCAGGTTGCCCAGGTTGGCGACTTTTTCCAGAAGGATCAGTTGCATGTGGAAATCCTCTAACTTTTAACCTTCACCGTTCGCATTGTCGGCGTCTTTCGACGCCAAACGTCCGCGAAAATCAATCAGGCTGTCGACAATGGCCAAAACCACGAGCAAAGGACCGAGCAACTGCATGAAAGGCAGCAATGTCACATAAACCCCTACAAGCCAGAAGCCTGCCAGTTTCTTGCGCGCCACCAGCCCATGTATCAGGGCCAGCGCGGCAAAGACCAGTGGAACACTGCACAACGGCGACAAGATCAATGTGTACACACCGAAGAACGGTGCGAGGCACATGATGGCCAGCAGTGACAGCGCCACTTTTCGGGGGATTCGGATGTCGCGAAACTCGCGGCCGAACCCACCGGGGTTATACAACATCGCCTGCCAATAACGCCCAAGGATCAGGCATAGCACGCTCAGGACCTGCGACGAAAACGCGATTGAAATGATCGTCAGCGGCACCATCAGTGCACCGAATGTGGCTTTCTGGTCTGCCGAGAAATTCTGGTAGACCTCACCCATCGCCTGCGGCAAGACATCAGCAAATGCCTTGGCCAGCGGTTCGACGGCGGAACTGAACACAGTTCCCACGCACACGGCACACAACAGCCCCACGGCCACACTGCCAAGCAGTATGCGGTTCCAGGAATGGCCTGCGCGCAACATCAGCGCGAGGCTCCAAGCCCCCAGCAGCACCAGAAGGCCTGCCGGGTCTTGGGTGAAGTGCCAGCTAACCAGCCCTGACAACAACCCCAGACCAAGGACGCTCGAGGCGTCCGAACCGCGCCGCAGGAGTACAAGACAACCTGCGGCGGCACTCAACCAGAACAACAGCGGCAATGCCGCACATCCCGCCACCACCAGGGTGGCTTGCACGCGTCCGCGCATGATGAAATCAGCTATGGGGCGCATGCATCAATCCTTTGTTACTTGTCGACGACCTGGTCTCAGCGGCCGTGGCTGTCGGTGTAGGCCAGCAGGGCCAGGAAGCGGGCGCGCTTGATAGCGACGGCCAGCTGACGCTGATAACGAGCTTTGGTACCGGTGATACGGCTTGGAACGATTTTGCCGGTTTCGGATACGTAGGCTTTCAGAGTGTTGAGATCTTTGTAATCGATCTCTTTCACGTCTTCAGCGGTGAAGCGGCAGAATTTACGACGACGGAAGAAACGTGCCATGTAATTGGCTCCTCAAAAGGTCCGTGGATTACTCGTCAGCGTTATCGCTGGCGTCGCTGTTGTCGCTGTCATCGCCATCGGCGCTGTCAGCATGCTCAGGACGGTCACGACGCTCACGGCGCTCGCTGCGGTTTTCTTCGGCCTTGAGCATCTCGGACTGACCAGTTACGGCTTCGTCGCGACGGATGACCAGGTTACGGATCACGGCATCGTTGTAGCGGAAGTTGTCTTCCAGCTCGGCCAGGGCCTTGCCGGTGCACTCAACGTTCAGCATCACGTAGTGAGCCTTGTGAACATTGTTGATTGCGTAGGCCAGTTGACGACGGCCCCAGTCTTCCAGACGGTGGATTTTGCCGCCGTCTTCTTCGATCAGCTTGGTGTAACGCTCAACCATGCCGCCGACTTGCTCGCTCTGGTCAGGGTGGACCAGAAAGATGATTTCGTAATGACGCATGAATGCTCCTTACGGGTTGTAGCCTGCCGCCAGAGCGGTCAGACAAGGAGTGAATGACACTGTATGTCTTGCTCGCGGAAAAGGTGGCGACGATGAACTGCCAGCACCTGCCGTCGAGGCAAGGGGCGCAATTGTAGAGAAGGGGCGGGGGACAAGCAAGGGAATTGGTGAATATTTGAACAGAATTGCGGTGCCTGCTTCCCGAGCTTCGCCCGGCCCTACAGGGTTCGGCATGAACCCTCGTGGGACCGGGCGAAGCTCGGGAAAAAGACGGCGCCGATCTTACTTCTTGGCGCCGCGCTGACGAACGGCTTCGAACAGGCACACGCCGGTGGCCACCGACACGTTCAGGCTGCTGACGCTGCCATGCATCGGCAGCTTCACCAGGTAATCGCAGTGCTCGCGGGTCAGGCGGCGCATGCCCTTGCCTTCGGCGCCCATGACCAGGATGGTCGGGCCGGTCATGTCGTGCTGGTACAGCTCCTGCTCGGCTTCGCCAGCGGTGCCCACTACCCACAGGCCACGCTGCTGGAGTTTTTCCAGGGTGCGCGCCAGGTTGGTCACGGCCACCAGCGGGATCACTTCGGCAGCACCACAGGCCACTTTACGCACTGCGGGGGTCAGGGTCGCCGACTTGTCCTTGGGCACGATGACGGCCAGCACACCCGCCGCATCGGCGGTGCGCAGGCAGGCGCCAAGGTTGTGCGGGTCAGTCACGCCATCCAGCACCAGCAGCAATGGGGCACCTTCGGTACGGTCGAGCAGCTCGTCGAGCATCGCCTCGCCCCAGACCTGGCTAGGGCTGACTTCGGCGACCACGCCCTGATGCACGCCCTCGACCCAGGCGTCCATTTCGCGACGCTCAGCCTGGCCCACCGACACGCGGTTTTCCGCGGCCAGGGCAATCAGCGGCTGTACACGTGGGTCGTTGCGGCTTTCCGCCAACCAGATCTGCTTGACCCGCTTGGGGTGGTGACGCAACAGGGCTTCCACAGCGTGCACGCCGTAGATCTTTTCCAACTGACTCATGACTTCGCCTTCGGTTTACGGGCACCCGTCTTCGACGGGCCTTTGCGATGCGTGGTGGGCTTGCTGGCGCCGGACGACTTGTCCGAACGCGCCGGCTTGCCGCCACCGCTCTTGGCCTCGGCCAACAGCGCTTTTTTCATTTCGCGGCTTTTGCGCACGTCGGCATTGTTGGCCGCAGCATCGGAAGCGCGGTAGGCGCTTGCCGACTCCGACGACTTGGCCGGGCGCTTGGACGGCTTGGACACCGGCGCGGCAGGCGCTGGCTTTTCGTAGGCCGGTTTTTCGTAAGCAGGCTTGTCGTAGGACTTGGCCGCAGGCTTCTTGTCAGCAGCCTTCTTCGCCGCGGGCTTTTCAGCCTGGCGATTCTTGCGACCCACCGGAGCACTGGTGGTTTTTTCCGACATGCCGAAGTCGATCTTGCGCTCATCCAGATCGACCCGCATGACCTGTACTTCCACAGTGTCGCCCAGGCGGAAGCTGCGGCCGGTGCGCTCGCCCGCGAGGCGGTGGTGCACAGGGTCGAAGTGGTAGTAGTCGCCCGGCAGCGCGGTGACGTGCACCAGGCCTTCGACGAAAATATCGGTCAGTTCCACGAACAGACCGAAACCGGTCACGGCCGTGATCACGCCCGGGAAGGTTTCGCCCACCCGGTCTTTCATGAACTCGCACTTGAGCCAGTTGACCACGTCGCGGGTGGCTTCGTCGGCACGGCGCTCGCTCATGGAGCACTGCTCGCCCAACTGCTCCAGGGCCGGCTCGTCGTACGGGTAGATCCGCGCTTTCGGAATGGTCATGGCACCGGCACGCTTGACGTGCGGGGTGTCCATCTTCGAGCGGATCACGCTGCGGATGGCGCGGTGGGTCAGCAGGTCCGGGTAACGGCGGATCGGCGAAGTGAAGTGGGTGTACGCCTCGTAGTTCAGACCGAAGTGGCCGTTGTTCTCGGCGCTGTACACCGCCTGGCTCAGGGAGCGCAGCATCACGGTCTGGATCACGTGGAAGTCCGGACGGTCCTGGATGCTTTCCAGCAGCGCGCGGTAGTCCTTGGGTGACGGACCGTCCTTGCCCTTGTTGATCGACAGCCCCAGCTCGCCGAGGAAGGCGCGCAGTTTTTCCAGGCGCTCTGGCGGCGGGCCATCGTGCACACGGTACAGGGCCGGGATTTCATGCTTTTGCAGGAATTCGGCGGTGGCAACGTTGGCGGCCAGCATGCACTCTTCGATCAGCTTGTGGGCGTCGTTGCGCACAGTCGGCTTGATTTCCGCGATCTTGCGCTCGGAACCGAAGACGATGCGGGTTTCCTGGGTTTCGAAGTCGATGGCGCCACGGGCATGGCGGGCACCCAGCAGCACTTTGTACATGGCGTACAACTGCTTGAGATGCGGCAACACGTCACCGTACTCGCCGCGCAGGGCCTTGGCCTCACTGGTGCGCGAATGCTCGAGCATGGTGCTGACCTTGTTGTAGGTCAGGCGCGCATGGGAGTGGATCACCGCTTCGTAGAACTGGTAATCGGTCATCTCGCCGGTCTTGGAGATGGTCATTTCGCAGACCATGGCCAGGCGATCGACGTGCGGGTTCAGCGAGCACAGGCCGTTGGACAGCTCTTCCGGCAGCATCGGGATCACGCGCTCGGGGAAGTACACCGAGTTGCCGCGCACCTGGGCTTCTTCGTCCAGGGCCGAGCCCAGTTTCACGTAGCTGGACACGTCGGCGATGGCCACGTATAGCTTCCAGCCGCCATTGAACAGGCGCAGTTTGCTCTTGGCTTCGCAGTAGACGGCATCGTCGAAGTCGCGGGCGTCTTCGCCGTCGATGGTGACGAACGGCAGGTGGCGCAGGTCGACGCGGTTCTGCTTGTCCTTCTCTTCCACCTCGGGCTTGAGCTTGGCGGCTTCCTTGAGCACGGCCTGCGGCCATACGTGAGGAATGTCATAGGTACGCAGCGCCACGTCGATTTCCATGCCCGGCGCCATGTAGTTGCCGACCACTTCGATGACATCGCCCTGGGGCTGGAAGCGCGGGGTTGGCCAGTGGGTGATCTTCACCTCGACAAACTGGCCAATCTTGGCGCCGGCGTTGCGGCCCGGGGTAATCAGCACTTCCTGATTGACCTTGGGGTTGTCCGGGGTGACGAAGCCGATACCGCCCTCTTCGAAATAGCGGCCGACAATGGTCTCGTGACCACGGGACACCACTTCGACGATCACGCCTTCACGACGACCACGGCGGTCAAGGCCGGAAACCCGGGCCAGGGCACGGTCGCCGTCGAACACCAGGCGCATCTGCGCCGGGCTCATGAACAGGTCATCGGAGCCGTCGTCGGGGATCAGGAAGCCAAAGCCGTCGCGGTGGCCGCTGATGCGACCGGCGATCAGGTCGAGCTTGTCCACGGGCGCATAGGTGCCGCGGCGGGTGTAGATGAGCTGGGCGTCGCGCTCCATGGCGCGCAGGCGGCGGCGCAGCGCCTCCACCTGGTCTTCGGTGGTCAGCCCGAACTCTTCCACCAACTGTTCGCGGCTGGCGGGAGAGCCACGCTCGTCGAGGTGCTGGAGGATCAGCTCGCGGCTGGGAATAGGGTTTTCGTATTTTTCCGCTTCACGAGCGGCCTCGGGATCGAGGGACTGCCAATCGGCCATTAGAGAAATTTCACCTTGTCTATATAAGGGTTAGTTTGGCATACGCGTATTGAAACGGGAAATTTCACCGTTTGACAGCCCCCGCGATGCCGCACATTCGGGCTGAAACCTGCACCATGCAAAAAAACCTAAACTTTTTTCATAACAGGGGTTTACAGGTCAAAAGGACGCCCGTATAGTGCGCCCCATCGGAAACGCAACAGCGCTGACGATGATGCCCAGATGGTGAAATTGGTAGACACGCCAGCTTCAGGTGCTGGTGACCTTACGGTCGTGGAAGTTCGAGTCTTCTTCTGGGCACCAAATTCAGGCTTGAGATTACAGCAATCTTGAGCCACTCACAAAAACCCGCGAAAGCGGGTTTTTGCGTTTCTGGCCTCCGAAAAACTTTTTCAAATATTTTTGCACTCAGGGGTTTACAGCCTCCAATACCCTCCGTATAGTGCGCCCCACAACGACGGACAACGTCGAAGTAAATGCCCAGATGGTGAAATTGGTAGACACGCCAGCTTCAGGTGCTGGTGACCTTACGGTCGTGGAAGTTCGAGTCTTCTTCTGGGCACCAATTCAGATTCACAGATCCTTGGTCTCTGAGTCACCCCAAAAACCCGCTAACGCGGGTTTTTGCGTTTCTGGCGTTTGAAAATTGCGCCCCCCTCTTCCCGAGCTTCGCCCGACCCCCTCAAGGCACCCCCAGCTATCAGAGCCGCTGTGCAGACCGGGCGCAGGGCACTTCGGTTTATCAGGCACGCCACGGGCCTCGCCCAGGCCCGCAGGGGCGCCCTGGGCGCCGAGGGCCTGACAGAAACGACAAAGGGCCCCGAAGGGCCCTTTGAGCTTGCTACAGCAGGCTTACGCGAACGGGTGACGCAGCACGATGGTTTCGTTGCGGTCCGGACCGGTCGAAATGATGTCGATCGGTGCACCGACCAGCTCTTCGACACGCTTGATGTAGTTGCGGGCAGCCAATGGCAGCTCTTCCAGGGTCTTGGCACCCAGGGTCGATTCGCTCCAGCCTGGCATCTGCTCGTACACCGGCTCCAGGCCGATGTAGCTGTCTGCGTCGGTCGGTGCGTCGATGACCGCGCCTTCGGCGTTCTTGTAACCAACGCAGATATTGATGGTTTCCAGGCCGTCCAGTACGTCCAGCTTGGTCAGGCAGATGCCCGAGATGCTGTTGACGTCGATGGCGCGGCGCAGGATGACGGCGTCGAACCAGCCGCAACGACGGGCACGGCCGGTGGTGGCACCGAACTCGTGGCCACGCTTGGCCAGATAGGCACCCACGTCATCGAACAGCTCGGTAGGGAACGGACCGGAACCCACGCGAGTGGTGTAGGCCTTGGTGATGCCCAGGATGTAGTCCAGGTACATGGGGCCGACACCCGAACCCGTGGCGATGCCGCCAGCGGTGGTGTTGGAGCTGGTCACGTACGGGTAGGTACCGTGGTCGATGTCCAGCAGCGAGCCCTGGGCACCTTCGAACATGATGTCCTTGCCAGCGCGACGCAGGGCGTGCAGCTCGGCGGTGACGTCCAGCATCATCGGCTTGAGCAGCTCGGCGTATTCCATGCACTCGTCCAGGGTCTTCTGGAAGTCGATGGCCGGCTCTTTGTAGTAATTGACCAGCACGAAGTTGTGGTAGTCCAGCAACTCGCCCAGCTTGGCGGCGAAACGCTCGCGGTGGAACAGGTCACCGATGCGCAGGCCGCGGCGCGCGACCTTGTCTTCGTAGGCCGGGCCGATGCCGCGACCGGTGGTACCGATCTTGTGCTCGCCACGGGCTTTTTCGCGAGCCTGGTCCAGGGCCACGTGGTAGGAGAGGATCAGCGGGCAGGAGGGGCTGATGCGCAGGCGCTCACGCACCGGTACGCCCTTCTCTTCCAGCTTGATGATCTCACGCAGCAGGGCGTCGGGGGCTACCACCACGCCGTTGCCGATCAGGCATTGCACGCCTTCGCGCAGCACGCCCGACGGAATCAGGTGCAGAACGGTCTTTTCACCGTCGATCACCAGGGTGTGGCCAGCATTGTGGCCACCTTGGTAGCGCACTACGGCGGCTGCATGTTCGGTCAGCAGATCAACGATCTTGCCTTTGCCCTCATCACCCCACTGGGTGCCCAGGACTACGACATTCTTACCCATGACACTTGTCCTCATTCGCGCAAACTTGGTGCCGGCTTCGGCCGGCGGGAAAACTCAAGAAGCCAGCGGCAGTACTTGCCACAGCCCGTTCTGCTGAATCAATTGGCGGTCGCAATCGGCCTCCGCGGCCGCGCTCAACGCCTGGCCAGGCAGCGCCTGAACCACCCGCTGGCCGTCACGACGCAGCTGGCAGACCTGCTGCCAGAGTGCCGCATCGGTGCTGTCTGGCATCCAGATGCCACCGCTGGGCAGTTCCACCTCGGCGCGACCCAGGGTAACCAGGGTCTTGAGGTCGGTGGAGAACCCCGTCGCCGGACGCGCACGACCGAAGTCGGCGCCGATATCGTCATACCGACCGCCCTGGGCGATCGACTGGCCGACACCCGGAACGAACACCGCGAATACCACACCGGTGTGGTAGTGGTAGCCGCGCAGCTCGCCCAGGTCGAAATACAAGGGCAGCTCGGGGAAACGGGCCGCCAGGCGTTCGGCGATGGCCTGCAAGTCATCCAGGGCCGCGATGACCGGCGCCGGGGCGTTGGCCAGGCGTACACGGGCCTCGGCGAACACTTCAGCCCCACCACACAGCTCGACAAGTGCGCGCAGCATGGCCGCCAGGTCGGTTGGCAGGCCTTCGGTGAGGGCGATGACCTCGTCGATGGCCTTGCGCTGCAGGGCATCGAACAACTGCTGCTCGACGGCGCCACTCAGGCCGGCGGCGCGCGCCAGGCCACGGTAGATGCCCACATGGCCGAGGTCCATGTGCACATCCGCGACATCTGCCAGTTGAAGCATAGCCAGCATCAGGCTGATCACTTCCACATCGCTGCTCGGGCTGGCATCGCCATACAGCTCGGCACCCAACTGGATCGGGCTGCGCGAGGATGACAGGGCCCGCGGCTGGGCATGCAGCACGCTGCCGGCGTAGCACAGCCGGCTCGGGCCTTCACGACGCAGGGTGTGCGCGTCGATGCGCGCCACTTGCGGGGTGATGTCGGCACGGAAGCCCATCTGCCGCCCGGATTGCGGGTCGACAACCTTGAAGGTGCGCAGATCCAGGTCCTGGCCCGCGCCGGTCAGCAGCGACTCCAGGTACTCGATATGCGGGGTGACGACGAACTCATAGCCCCAGCTCTGGAACAGATCCAACACCTGGCGACGCGCTACTTCGATGCGCGCCGCTTCCGGCGGCAGTACTTCTTCGATGCCATCTGGCAGCAGCCAGCGGTCTACCGTTGCCATTACGCCTTTCCCCTATGATCCGGGCGGCACGCCTCCGGGCGAGCCTTGAGTGAAGCAGGCAATGACGAGGCACGTTGCAGCGGTTTTCATGCCGCCCTGCCTGCTTGAGCCATTGCCCTCGATTACTTTGGAAACAGTCTGAAACACTTCGCAAAAGACTGGCGCGAAGGGCCAATCGATCTTGCAGACGCAAAAAAGCCGGGAATTTCCCGGCTGCCGCATCATAACACGTTTTCAGAAATGGTCACCCCGCCGGGCGATTTGACCGCCCGGCGGAGTGCTCCATTCAAGGCTTGTACTTCTCCATGTAGCGGAAGAAGTCGCTGCTTGGGTCCAGCACCAGCACGTCGCTCTTGTTGGAGAAACTCTGACGGTAAGCCTGCAGGCTACGGTAGAAGGAGTAGAACTCCTGATCCTGACCGTAGGCCTTGGCGTAGATGGCGGCCGCCTGGGCATCGCCGTCACCGCGGGCTTCTTCCGACTCGCGATAGGCCTCGGCCAGCAGCACGCGGCGTTGACGATCGGCGTCGGCACGAATGCCTTCGGCCAGCTCGTTACCCTTGGCGCGGTGCTCGCGAGCCTCACGCTCACGCTCGGTACTCATGCGGTCGAAGACGCTTTTGTTCACTTCCTTGGGCAGGTCGATGGCCTTGACCCGCACATCAATGACTTCGATGCCCAACTCGTCGTTGGCCATCTTGTTCAACGACTCGGTGATACCGGCCATCAATTCGTCACGCTGGCCCGACACCACTTCGTGCAGGGTGCGCTTGCCGAACTGGTCACGCAGCCCCGATTCCAGGCGGCGGGACAGGCGGTCATCGGCGATCTGCTTCATGCCCGAGGTAGCGGTATAGAAGCGCTCCGCGTCCTTCACGCGCCACTTGGCGTACGCATCGACCATCACGGCCTTCTTCTCCAGGGTCAGGAACCGCTGGGTAGGGGCATCGAGGGTCATCAGGCGGGCGTCGAACTTGCGCACCTGGTTCACGTACGGCACTTTAACGTGCAGGCCAGGCGGCACATCAGCCTGTACCACGCGACCGAAACGCAGCATTACCGCGCGCTCGGTCTGGGAGACGATGTAGAAGCTGTTCCACGCCACGATGGCCAGTACCACGCCAACGATCAGGGCGATCAGTGATTTATTGCCCATCAGCGAGTCTCCCTGGAACGCAGTTCACGTTGTTGCTGCTGCAGATCGGCGGCCGCACGGGCGCCTGCCGCGTCCGTGACCGGCGGCGTCACGCTGCCCGACACCACTGGCGCATTGCCGTGGCTGCTGTTGACCATCTTGTCCAGCGGCAGGTAGATCAGGTTGTTACCCCCTTTCTCGCTGCTCACCAGCACCTTGCTGGTGTTGCTGTAGACGTCCTGCATGGTCTCCAGGTACAGGCGCTGACGGGTGACCTCCGGTGCCTTGCGGTACTCGGTCACCAGCTTGGTGAAGCGGTCGGCCTCACCCTTGGCACGCGACACCACCTCATCGCGGTAGCCATTGGCGTCCTCGATGATGCGCTGGGCCTGACCACGGGCTTCCGGCACCACGCCATTGGCGTAGGTTTCGGCCTGGTTGCGCGAGCGCTGCTCGTCTTCACGGGCGCGGATCACATCATCGAAGGCTTCCTGGACTTCACGCGGGGCGGCCGCGCTCTGCACGTTGACCTGGGTAATGGTGATACCGGTCTTGTAGGTGTCCATGAAGCCCTGGAGGCGCTTCTTGATTTCGCTGGCCATCAGCTCACGGCCCTCGGTCAGGACCTGGTCCATGGTGGTGGACCCCACCACGTGGCGCAGGGCGCTGTCGGTGGCATGCTGAAGGCTGACTTCCGGCTGGTCGACGTTGAGCACGTAGTCCTGCAGGTTGCTGATGCGGTATTGCACGGTCAGCGGCACCTCGACGATGTTCTCGTCCTCGGTGAGCATCTGGCCCTGCTTGGTGTACGTACGCTCGCGCGTCACGTTTTCCAGGTACTTCTTGTCGAAGGGCGGGAAATAGATGTTCAGGCCCGAGCCGACGGTCTCGTAGTACTTGCCGAAGCGCAGCACCACGGCTTGCTCCTGCTCGTCCACCACGTAGATGGCGCTGTACAGCCAAATGGCGGCCAGCACGACCAGGCCGATCCCGAGCAGGCCGAAGCCACCGCCCCTGGAAGACCCGTTGCCATCACCACCGCGTTTTTTTCCACCACCGAACATGCTGTTCAGGCTTTCCTGCAGCTTTCGGAAGGCCTCGTCGAGATCCGGTGGCCCCTTGCGGTCGCCACCACGGCGTTTGCCACCCCAAGGATCCTGATTGTTCGAGTTGCCACCCGGCTCATTCCAAGCCATAGCGCTCTCCATCTGATAAAGCAAAGACGCACCCACGGCGCGCCAACCAATGCTACAGAATGCCCGAGCTCGCGGCACCGCCGCGTTGCAGGGCTTTTATTGCAAAGTGTGTTGCTCGATGAATTCCAGCGGTTCCATCCCTGCCCGGCTGACCAGACGGTTGAGCTCGCTACGGGGTATTCGCACCGCCAACAGGCTGGCACCTTCCTCGTCATGCGCCTCGCTTTGCACCACACCCATCTCGAAAAACTGTGCCCGCAGGCGCGCCAGGTGCTGTGGCAGGCGCAAGGTAGCGACGAACAGGTCCTCGCCCAGCAGCTCGGCCACGGCCTGTTTGACCAGGTCCAGGCCACGCCCGTCGCGTGCCGACACCCATACCCGCTGCGGCTTGCCATCGGCATCGCGTTGGATCTGTGGCTCCACCCCTTCAAGCAGGTCGAGTTTGTTATACACCTCCAGGATCGGCAACCCTTGGGCACCGATCTCGGTGAGCACCGCCATGACCTGTTCGATCTGCGCCATGCGCTCCGGCTCATGGGCGTCGATCACGTGCAGCAGCAGGTCGGAATTGCTCGACTCTTCGAGCGTAGCCCGGAAAGCCTCCACCAGCTTGTGCGGCAGGTGACGAATGAAGCCCACCGTGTCGGCAAGGATCACCGGGCCCAGGTCATCGAGCTCCAGACGGCGCAGGGTCGGGTCCAGGGTGGCGAACAACTGGTCGGCCGCATACACCTCGGACGAGGTCACGGCATTGAACAGGGTGGATTTGCCGGCGTTGGTGTAACCGACCAGCGAGACCGAAGGAATGTCGGCGCGGCGACGGCCACGACGAGCCTGCTCGCGCTGGCTGCGAACCTTCTCAAGGCGCGCCTTGATCTGGCGCAGGCGTACCCGCAGCAGACGGCGGTCGGTTTCCAGCTGGGTTTCACCCGGGCCACGCAGGCCGATACCGCCTTTCTGGCGCTCAAGGTGAGTCCAGCCGCGGACCAGTCGCGTACTCATGTGCTCGAGCTGGGCGAGTTCCACCTGCAGCTTGCCTTCATGGGTGCGCGCCCGCTGGGCGAAGATATCCAGAATCAGACCGGTACGGTCAAGCACGCGACACTCGAAAGCACGTTCGAGGTTACGTTCCTGGCTGGGTGTGAGGGTGTGATTGAAAATCACCAGATCGACCTGTTCGGCTTTGACCTGGTCGCGCAATTCCTCGACCTTGCCGCTGCCTATCAGGTATTTGGCCGTGGGCTGATGCCGCGCCACGTTGACGAACGCGACAGTTTCGGCGCCGGCCGAAACGGCCAGCTCCTGAAACTCCTGCGGATCTTCGCGCGCCTCAGGGTCATGACCATCCAAGTGAACGAGAATGGCCCGTTCACCACCACCGTGGCGCTCAAAGAACAAAGCAGACTCCTATCAGGCGTTACCTGGTTCGACGTCGCCATGCTCGGATTCGGTTGCGCTAGGCAGACGGATCGGGCGCACAGGAACGACGGTGGAGACAGCGTGCTTGTAAACCATCTGGCTTACGGTGTTCTTGAGCAGAATCACGAACTGGTCGAACGATTCGATGGTGCCTTGCAACTTGATACCGTTAACGAGGTAGATCGAAACGCCGACCTTCTCTTTACGCAATGTATTCAAGTAAGGGTCTTGTAGCGAATGCCCTTTTGACATGTGCCGCACTCCTTTAAGGATCAATAGTAAGAAATATCAGAAAAAATGATGGCTTAGGCCGCCCCACCCCAAGGATAGACGGCAATTACAAGGACTCAGCTCAATATGGAGACCGTTCCAAGGTATTTCAAGGTGCGTGGCAGATTGTCACAAGCCAGGCTGTCCAACCAGTGAAGATCACCGAAGCTTCGCAGCCAGGTGAACTGCCGTTTGGCGAGTTGACGTGTCGCAATGATGCCGCCTTCCTGCATTTCCACCGAGCTCAGCTTGCCATCCAGATGATCCCAGACTTGGCGGTAACCCACTGCACGTATAGACGGCAGGCCGGCGTGCAAGTCACTTCTGGCACGCAAGGCTCTGACCTCGTCGACGAACCCCTGTTCCAGCATCTGCCGAAAACGCAGGGCGATACGTTCGTGAAGCACCTGGCGATCCGTCGGCGCAATCGCCAGGCTGGCAACAGTATAGGGCAATTGACCGGCACCCGTAGCGCCTGCGTCGGTACTTTGCGCAGATTGTCGAGCGCGGTGCTCGGTCATGCTGGAACCGCTTACCCGGTAAACTTCCAATGCACGGATCAGGCGCTGGGGGTCATTGGGGTGGATTCGCGCTGCCGATACCGGATCGACCCGGGCCAGTTCGTCGTGCAGAACCTGCAGCCCACCGGCCTGGGCCATGGCCTCCAGCTGTTCGCGCACCGCGGAATCGGCCGGGGGCATATCGGCCAACCCGTCCAGCAACGCCTTGAAATACAACATCGTGCCGCCGACCAGTAACGGGATATTGCCACGCGAGGTGATCTCGGCCATCGCCTGCAAGGCGTCGGCACGAAATTCGGCAGCCGAGTAGGCCTCGGACGGGTCGATGATGTCGATCAGGCGGTGTGGGTGGGCGGCCAGGATGTCCTTGGAAGGCTTGGCGGTGCCGATGTCCATGCCGCGGTACACCAGCGCCGAATCGACGCTGATCAACTCGATGGGCAGTACTTTGCTCAGCTCGATGGCAAGGTCGGTCTTGCCGGCGGCCGTGGGGCCCATCAGGAATATCGCTGGGGGTAACGCACTCATCGGTATCAACGGCCACGCAGGAAGAGTTTGTCCAGGTCGTCCAGGCCCATCTGGGTCCAGGTGGGACGGCCATGGTTGCATTGGCCGCTGCGCTCAGTGTTTTCCATGTCGCGCAGCAGGCCGTTCATTTCCGGGATGGCCAGGCGCCGGTTGGCGCGGATGGCGCCGTGGCAGGCCATGGTGCCCAGCAGTTCATTGAGGTGGGCCTGAATTCGGTCGCTGGTACCGTACTCCATGAGGTCGGCGAGCACGTCATGCACCAGGCGGTTGGCCTCGGCCTGCTTGAGCAGGGCCGGGATCTGCCGAATGGCCAGGCTTTCCGGGCCCAGGCGTTGCAGCTCGAAGCCCAGGCGCTGGAACCAGACGGCGTGCTCCTCGGCGCAATCGGCCTCGCGCTGGCTGACGGCGATGGATTCGGGCACCAGCAGCGGCTGGCCACTGAGGCCTTCACTGGCCATGGCCACTTTCAGGCGCTCATACATGATGCGCTCATGGGCGGCGTGCATGTCCACCAGCACCAGCCCCTGGGCGTTCTCGGACAGAATGTAGATGCCCTTGAGCTGCGCCAGCGCGTAGCCCAGCGGCGGTATGTCACCCTGGCCTTCCGGCAGGTTGGGAGCCGCGGCGCCCGCTGCCTGGGGCAATGGCGCATAGAATTCACGGTAGGCCGCCTGGGTCTCGGCGGTGGGCGCCGGCTGGGCCGGGCGCGGTACGTATTGGTAGCCCGCACCTGAGCTGGCACTGTAGCCGCGGCTGGCAACTTCCGGTTGCTGCTGTTGCTGCTCGAGCACGTTGGCCGCCAGGCGCATCTCGCCCTGGGGCCCGAATTCACCAGCCTCCAGGCCGCTGGGGCGCGCTACTGGTTCGATGGCCGGGGCAGACGGCAACTGGTTTTCCGGGCGCACGTCCGCCAGGGCGCGGTGCAGGGTGCCGTAGAGGAAATCATGCACCATGCGCCCATCACGGAAGCGCACTTCGTGCTTGGTGGGGTGGACGTTGACGTCTACCACCGCTGGGTCGACTTCGAAGAACAGGACGAAGGTCGGGTGGCGGCCGTTGAACAGCACATCGCGGTAGGCCTGGCGCACTGCGTGGGCCACCAGCTTGTCGCGCACGGCGCGGCCGTTGACGAAGAAGTACTGCATGTCGGCCTGGCTGCGCGAGAAGGTCGGCAGGCCGACCCAACCCCACAGGTGCAGGCCGTTGCGCTCCACCTCAATGGGCAGCGCCTGTTCCAGGAAACCCGGGCCGCAGATGGCGCCCACGCGTCGGGCACGGGCCGTGTCATCGTGGGCTTCGTGCAGGCTGAGGATGCTCTTGCCGTTGTGGCGCAGGTGGAAGCCTACGTCAAAACGCGCCAGTGCCAGACGCTTGATCACTTCTTGAAGGTGATCGAATTCGGTTTTTTCGGTTTTGAGAAACTTGCGCCGCGCCGGGGTATTGAAGAACAGATCCCGCACTTCAACCGAAGTACCTACCGGGTGCGCCGCCGGCTGCACGCGCGGGGACATGTCCCGGCCTTCGGTTTCCACCTGCCAGGCCTGCTCGGCATCCCGGGTGCGCGAGGTCAGCGTCAGGCGCGCCACCGAGCTGATGGAAGCCAGGGCCTCACCCCGGAAGCCTAGGCTCATCACCCGCTCCAGGTCCTCCAGGTCACGGATCTTGCTGGTGGCGTGGCGGGCCAGCGCCAGGGGCAGGTCGTCCGAGGCAATACCGCTGCCGTCGTCGCGCACCCGCAGGAGCTTGACGCCGCCCTGCTCCACTTCCACGTCGATGCGCCGGGCGCCGGAGTCCAGGCTGTTTTCCAGCAGTTCCTTGATGACCGACGCCGGGCGCTCAACCACCTCGCCAGCGGCGATCTGGTTGGCAAGGCGGGGGCTGAGCAGTTCGATACGGGCGGAAGACGTCATTGCTGTGCCGCCAGTACGGTTGCAGGAATTTCCAGGGTCTGGCCTATCTTCAATTCATCGGTGGTCAGGTTGTTGGCGCTGCGCAGGGTAGCCACCGACTGGTTGTAGCGCACGGCAAGCATGGGCAGGGTTTCGCCGGGGCGCACCACGTGCTCGGTAGGCCCTTGGGCCAGTTTGCCGCTGTCACGCAGCCAGGCAATGTAGGTGCCCGGTGGCGGGTTCTGCTGGAAGAACTGGCGCACGCCGCTGGTGATGGAGCGCGCCAGGGCTTGCTGGTGGCTGGAGCTTTGCAGCTTGGCGGCTTCGCCCGAGTTGGAGATGAAGCCGGTTTCCACCAGGATCGACGGGATGTCCGGGGACTTCAGCACCATGAACCCGGCCTGCTCGACCCGCGCCTTGTGCAGCGGGGTCACGCGGCCGATGTTGCTTAACACTTTCTGGCCCACGTTGAGGCTGGAACTGAGGGAGGCCGTCATGGACAGGTCCAGCAGCACGCCGGCAAGCATCTTGTCCTTGTCATCGAGGCTGACGGCCCCGGCACCACCGATCAGGTCGGAGCGGTTTTCACTGTCGGCCAGCCAACGCGCGGTCTCGGAAGTGGCCCCACGTTCGGACAGCGCGAATACCGAGGCGCCCACGGCCGCCGAAGATGGCGCGGCGTCGGCATGGATGGACACGAACAGGTCGGCACCCTTCTTGCGGGCGATCTCGGTGCGCTGGCGCAGCGGGATGAAGTAATCACCCGTACGGGTCAATTCGGCGCGGAAGCCTTTCTCGCCGTTGATCTGGCGTTGCAGTTCGCGGGCGATCTGCAGGGTGATGTCCTTTTCGTGTTGGCCGCGCGACCCCGAGGCGCCCGGGTCTTCGCCGCCGTGGCCGGCGTCGATGGCAACGATGATGTCACGCTTGCCGTTTGGCACCGGCGCCAGCTTGATCGCCGGCTGCACCGGCGTCACGGGCACGGCGGGCGTGGTGGCCACGGTAGGCTCCGGCGGTGGCGGCGTGGCGTCGGCGGCGTTGTCGAACAGGTCTACCACCAGGCGGTTGCCATATTGCTGGTTGGGCGCCAGGGAGAAGCTTTTCGGGGTCACGGCCTTTTTCAGGTCGATGACCACCCGCAGGTCGGTGGGTGTGCGCTGGGCCGAACGCACCGAGGTAATCGGCGTGTTGGCGATCGGCAGGTTCAGCGGCGCGCCCAGGGTGGCGCCGTTGATGTCGATCACCAGGCGGTCAGGGGATTGCAGGGTGAACAGGCTATGCTCGACCGGGCCCGACAGGTCGAATACCAGCCGCGTGTTATCCGGCGCTCGCCACAGCCGAACACTCTTGACCTGCGAAGCCGCCACGGCGTCGACGGCATATGCCACCAACAGCAACCCCACCAACGCGACCAGCGCGCGAATGCGCATACAAACACCCACCCAGAATTATTTGATTTTCTGTGCCAGGACGGCACACCACGACTCGCCACGCGCGCCCTGTGGCGTCAAAGTCAGCGAACGGCCGCCCGCGTGGGGGCGTATGGTAATGGTCAGGTCAGGCTTTGGCAAAAAGCCCGCACCACGCTGAGGCCACTCGATCAGACAGAGAGCGTCACCTTCAAAGTAATCCCGAATGCCAAGAAATTCCAGTTCTTCGGGATCGACAAGGCGATACAGATCAAAATGATAGGCGCGAAAGCTCGCAGACTCGTAAGGTTCGACCAGGGTGAAGGTCGGGCTCTTCACCGCGCCGGTGTGCCCAAGCCCCCGGATCAGCCCCCGTGACAGCGTGGTTTTACCGGCTCCCAGGTCGCCTTCGAGGAAGATCACCCCGATGGCCTGGGTGACCTGTGCCAGACGGCCGCCAAAGGCGACCATGGCGTCTTCGTCGGGCACAAACAGCTCTATTTCAGACAAGGGGACAGCTCCTCGAACAACTGACGGATGGCTGGAATCAGATCGGTGGCCGCCAGCCCGCGGCCCTTGCTACCTTGTTGCTCGCCCGCGCACGCATGCAGCCACACGCCCAGACAGGCGGCATCATACGGGGCCATGTGCTGCGCCAGAAGAGCGCCCAGCACACCGCTGAGCACATCCCCCAGCCCGGCGGTGGCCATGGCCGGGTGGCCGTGGTTGCACAGCGCCAGGCGACCATCCGGCGCGGCGATCAAGCTGCCGGCGCCTTTCAGTACGCAGACGGTCGAAAACTTCTTCGCCAGGGCCAGCGCCGCATGGGCACGGTCGGCCTGCACCTGGGCGGTTGTCACGCCCAGCAGGCGCGCTGCCTCGCCCGGGTGTGGAGTAATGACGCACCCCGCCGGCAAGACCACGCGGCCCTCGGCCAACTGGTTCAGGGCATCGGCGTCCCAGACCTGAGCCTTGGCCACCGTCGCCGCAATGGACAGCAGGCTACGCCCCCAACTGGCCTGGCCAAGGCCGGGGCCAATGACGACGATATCGGCCTTGTCCAGCGGGCCCAGCAGTTGATTGGACGAATGAACGCCCAGAGCCATCACCTCGGGCAGCCGGGTAATGGCCGCTGGCACATGCTCGGCCCGGGTCGCCAGGCTGACCATGCCAGCCCCCGTGCGCAAGGCCGCTTCGGCGCTCATCAACGTGGCGCCCCCCGTGCCCAGGTCGCCACCGATGACCAGCACCTGGCCGTAATTGCCCTTGTGCGCGGTCATGGGCCTTGGGGCGGGCCGGGGAAGTGAAACGATGCTCAGGCGCCGAGCCATGACCGGCTGGGCAGCGACGATCGCCGGTTCAGCCTGCAGGTCGTCAAACACCAGGCGGCCCACCTGGTCGGCAGCCTGGCCGCTGAACAGCCCGAACTTCAAGCCGATGAAGGTCACCGTGAGGTCGGCCCTGACCCCATGACCAAGGACCTGACCGGTATCGGTGCACAACCCCGAAGGGATATCCACCGCCAACACTGGCAGACCACTGGCGTTCATAGCGTCGATCGCGTCGGCGTAGGGCGAACGCACCGTGCCGGTCAGGCCGGTGCCTAGCAGCGCGTCCACCAGCACCCCTTGCAAGGGCGTATCCGCCGACCACGGCTGGATGTCGACCCGGGCAGCCCGCGCCTCAGCCAGGGCCGCCGCGGCATCGCCCTGCAGACGGGCGGTATCACCCACCGCCAGCACAGTCACCGACCAGCCCGCTCGCTGGGCCAGGGCCGCGATCAGGTAGCCGTCGCCGGCATTGTTGCCGTGCCCGGCCAGTACCGTTACCCCATCGGCCTGGGGCCAGTGCCGGCGCAAGGCGCGCCAGGCGGCGTGGGCGGCGCGCTGCATCAGTTCAAAACCGTCGGTACCGGCCGCGATCAGGGCCGCATCGAGCGCCCGCACCTGGGCCGCGCTGTACAGCAGGTCGGGCATGTCGTCGTCTGGAAGTGGCATGGTTGAACGTTCACTCGCAATGTCTGGCAGAATTATACCCACCTCAGCCCCGGTTTCCCTCTTCGCATGTCCGCCGTCATCGCCGATCTCCCCGCACTGGCCCAATCCATCAAAGACTGGGGCCGCGAACTGGGCTTCCAGCAAGTCGGCATCGCCGGCCTGGACCTTGGCGAACACGAAAAACACCTGGAACGCTGGCTGGCAGCCGGCTACCACGGCGAAATGGAATACATGGGCGCCCACGGCAGCAAGCGCTCGCACCCTGACGAACTGGTACCCGGCACCCTGCGCGTGGTCTCCCTGCGCATGGACTACCTACCTGGCGACACCGGCATGGCGCAACTGCTGGCCCAGCCGGAAAAGGCCTATGTATCGCGCTACGCCCTGGGCCGCGACTACCACAAGCTGATCCGCAAGCGCGTGCAGCAACTGGCCGAACGCATCCAGCAGGCCATCGGCCCGTTTGGCTACCGCGCCTTCGTCGACAGCGCCCCGGTGCTGGAAAAGGCCATCGCCGAACAGGCGGGCCTGGGCTGGATAGGCAAGAATACCCTGGTGTTGAACCGCAAGGCGGGCAGTTACTTCTTCCTCAGCGAACTGTTCGTCGACTTGCCACTGCCCGTGGACGAACCCCACGCCACGGAACACTGCGGCCGTTGCAGCGCCTGCCTGGACATATGCCCCACCAATGCCTTCGTCGGACCGTACGTACTGGATGCACGGCGGTGCATCTCGTACCTGACCATCGAGCTGAAAAGCGCGATACCGGAAGAACTGCGGCCCCTGATCGGCAACCGCGTGTTTGGCTGCGATGACTGTCAGATCGTCTGCCCCTGGAACCGCTTCGCCCGCCCCAGCGGCGAGGGCGACTTCAAGCCTCGGCACAACCTGGATAACGCCGGTTTGGCGGAGCTGTTCCTGTGGGATGAAGCGACGTTTCTCAGCAGTACCGAAGGGTCGCCATTGCGGCGGGCGGGGTATGAGCGCTGGCTGCGCAACCTGGCAGTGGGCCTGGGGAATGCGCCGTCGACCATTCCGGTGCTGGAGGCACTGGCTGCGCGGCGCGAATACCCTTCCGAGCTGGTGCGCGAGCATGTGGAATGGGCGCTGCGCCAGCATGCGCAGCGCGCTTCGGCGCAGTGACTGGATACTTCCCCCAGGCCTGGGACCCATCGAATTACACCGCCCTCAGGCCGACGGGTTATGTTGCGCAGTGGGTCGCTCTATGGCTATTTCATCACCCAACGCGTAGGTGCAACACGCCAGCACGTAACCCTGCGCTCGGTCCTTCGCACTGATGGCGAAATCATCTCGGGTCTGGTACTCACCTGACCGCACCTTGACCCGGCACCGACCACAGATTCCCGCACGGCACTGGTTGGGAATGGAAACACCTTGCGCCTCCAACCCTTCCAGCAGTGATCTGGCAGGGTCGATATTCACCACCTGGCCATCAATCCGCGCCTTGACCTGCGCTGCCGCTGTCGTCTCCGGGCTGTCGAGGTTCAGGCGGGTGAACGCCTCAACGAAGACTTCGCTGCCAGGCAAACGCTGGCGCGCACATTCCTCATGGAATTGAGCAAACGGGGAGCCACCGCAGATCACTACACCTTCCCATCCCCGCGCCCCGAATACCGCCTGCGGGTCGGGCCTGCCATGGCTGAAGCATTGCATGCGCGGCAGAACGCACTGCCGGGTCAAGTACACACTGAGCTCAAACCAATCGGACTCCAGGTGAAGTGACAACAGCTCCTGCAGGAAGGGCAAGCGCTGCAGGTCCTGGATGACCGCAACCAGATGCACCGTGGGAACAGGCTCACCTTGCTGCCGCCGTTGCACCAGGCCACGCAAAAGGGCAACGGGCAAGGTCACCCCTATGCCCGAGGCCACCATCAGCAAAGAGTTCTTTTGCGCAACCCGGTCAATGTTGATATCCCCCCCTACCCCCGCCAGGCCCACCACGCACCCAGGCCGCATTCGGTCCACAAGGCTATCGGAAACGCCACCATTGCCTGACCGCCTGACCGACACCTGGAAACCCTGTGCGGGCCCCAGCCCGCATATCGAATAACAACGACGCCCGGAACGCCCTTGCATATCCGGAAAGTCGATGGAAATGAAACGTCCCAACTCGATCTGCTTGTTATCCTCACCATTGAGAGGCGTGAAGCCGATCGACCAGATATCGTGTGCTTCCTGTCGCACCCAATCACATACCAAAAACGATTCCAAATGCCCCTCCTCCGTATTGCCCGCCCCATGATCCAGACAACGAAATCAACCCAGGCCGATGCGCTCAAGCAATGCTGTTACGGAATCGGTGTAGACCTGCACTTCACCAAACCCCTGACTGTCGGCAATGATGTCATTGGCGCCTGCCAGGCCCACCAGTGAGAACACATGCGCCCAAGCGCCCATTTCGTTATCGGCAAACATGTGCACGGTTTTTCTGATGACTTCCTGCAAATAACAACACTCGGACTTGGAGAGCCCTTGGACAATATCCATGGCGACGAAAGAAAAGACACTCGAGTGACTCCATTCATCCTCGGCATGCGTTCTGGTTACCTCACGACAGACAACCTGAATCTCGGTGTCTTCCGACATTCGCTTCAAATAGTCGGTAATCATGGTTTCGCTGGCGCATGCCATGCCGAAGCGCGTTAATCTGCGTTGCCACTCCGCCGTGCAGGACGCGAGTATTTCATCTTTCCAGCGCAACAGATTGAATTGCGAAAAGTTCAGCAGCGGTACATGGCGCCTGTCATAGATGTAATTGCACGCATTGACCGACATTTTCGTGTGCAGGGCCTCATCCAGCAACGCCTCGGCGATGGCTTCCTGCATGACGGACCTTCGATGCCCGACCAATGGCGAAAACTTGAGGAGGTCTTCACAGGCAGGCGTGACAATATCGCACTCGATATATATCGTTTTCAGATTGTAGATGATCCAGGCGTAGGTCAGGCATTCGGATTGTTGCTCAGCCGTTGCGCAACGCCACCCTTCATGCCGAGAGAATGGCAGCAACCCTTCGCAGAAGTCAGGACGCGTCGGATCAAATACCATATGTTCGAACGGCAACGGCGCACGATTGACCGCTGCCCGACTTTTCCAGAGCACTGTGAGCTTTTCCAGCATAGCCATAACCGCACTGGACTCTTCACCCGCACAGGACATTGATCTTCTCCATGAAAATACTGCACGACGATGCTGTAACCAGCACCTTTGATTGTTCACTTGGGCGTGGATCCCAAGAGAAACAATTATCGTGCAATATTGTTCAAATCAATACCCCATAGCCGATAAAGAGAAGCCTCCTACACTCAAACAGACAAAGAGCCGGCAAACAGTCAATCAAATACATAGGGAGTGAAAATCGGCTCGGCAAAACAGAGTTTTATACCTTCGGGTGTCGACTCAAGAAGCCGCTTTTCACCCACTCGCTTGAACACACTTATACTGAAACCGTCCTCCACACCGAACCTGCCGATGACATCACCCAAAACGCTCAAGGGGCCTGGTCGTTCAACGTCGATGGAACACCACACCTTTCCTTCCTTGCTGACTTCAACCCTGAATAGTTCCATGAAACAGTTCCTTTCTCATATCAATGGTGTCGAACCCTGCAAACGCCCACTCCAGTCCTCCACTTCCCCCTCCTTCAAACGGCGATCAACCAGCCGTTGCCACGAGGGCACCAAAGGCAGCATGCGCAGCCTGGCCAACTCGCCACGATCCATCGAGCGGTGGTAGAGGACTGAAATAATGCGCCACAGGGTCCATTCCGGATAAGGCCGCGCCAGCAGTTCGAATGAATCGCCAACGCTCATTTCGCCTTCTTCCAATACCCGGTAATACCAGCCCGTCATCCCCGTACGCTGCATGCGCAACGCCATGTCGCCCACGGCAAAGCGGTCGTTGAGCTTCCAGCAGGGCTGCCGCGTCTGGCTCACTTCAAGCATCGCGCTGCCACAGCGAATGACATCCCCCAGGCAAACCGTGCTTTCCGTCATGCCCGACGTATGGAGGTTCTCGCCAAACGCGCCCGGCGCCCGCAGCAGGGCATGCGCCCCCACATGCGAGCGCCATGATGGGTAATGCTCCGACGGGTACTGATGTACCGCCTTGTCAATGCCACCGTGGATGCGCCGATCGCCCTGTTCATCGCCCTGCAGGCCCAGCGTCGAGACGGCCACCGTGGATCCCGCCAGCCGTTTGGCGATGGCGCTGTGGGTACCCTCCCGGGTAAAAGGCACCGCCTTGCCTACCAGCAAGGCCTCAACCCTGCCCAGCAGCATCAGGCTGGGTCTGCAGGCAGGTCGAGCCAATCGGCGAACAGTTGCTGGCACAGCAGCACCTCGCCAGCGCGCAACTCGGCGGCCTGGCTGCGCAGCGCCCGCGGGTCGATGCCAGCACCGTGCAATTCGGCAGCATGCCCTACCAGCCACGCCTCGATCTGCCGTGGGTCCGCTTCCAGATGGAACTGCAAAGCCAGCACGGCATCTCCGACGACGAATGCTTGATGTGGGCAGATGGCGGACGCCGCGAGGTGCGTGGCGCCCGGGGGAATCTCGAACTGGTCGCCGTGCCAATGCAACACCGGTATCGACGCATGCAGGGGCGCCAGCACCGAGGCGCGCCCTTCGGCCGTCAGGGTCAGCGGCCAATAGCCTATTTCCTTCACACCCATGGGTTTTACCTGGGCACCCATTGCCCGTGCGATCAACTGCGCACCCAGGCACACACCGAGCAACTTGCCGCCCGACGCCAGACGCTGCTCGACCAGCTGCAGCACCTCGCCCAGGTAGGGATAGACCGCCTCATCGAAGGCCCCAATGGGACCGCCCAGCACTACCAGCAGATCCGGCTCGCCGGCATCCAGGCCGTCGAGGTCAGCCACGGGCGCCTCCAACATGCGCACGCTGTAACCACGCTGTGCCAGCACCTCGGCAAAGATCCCCAAGCCTTCAAACGCCACATGACGCACAACCCAAGCACTTTTCATTTTTGTACCAATACAATATAGTGAATGTATGAGTACATTATTGGTGACTGGCTCCACCGCTGTCGAGATCGCTGAATCGATTGAGCGGCTAATCCGCGACCGGGAAATTGTTACCGGGCACCTGCTGCCGGCCGTTCGCCCGCTGGCAGCGCAGCTCAACGTCAGCCCCAACACCGTGGCCGCCGCGTACAAGCTGCTGCGCGATGCCCAGTGGGTCGTCACCGATGGCAGGCGCGGCACCCGGGTGGCAGCCCAGCAAGCGGCCGAGGTTCCCCGGCATGCGCTGCCGGAGCATTTGCGCGACCTGGCCAGCGGCAATGTCGACGGCCGCCTGCTTCCACGCCTGCGCGGCGACGACTGGGGTCACCTGCCCCGCGACACCGGGTACGACATCCAGGCCAATGAGCCACAGTTGCTGGCCCTCGCGGCCCGCTGGCTGCACAGCCAGCACCTGCCCTCCCAGGACATCGGCGTATTCCAGGGCGCAATGGATTGCATGGAAAAAGCCCTGCGCGCCCACTGCCGGCCAGGCAACCGGGTACTGGTAGAGACGCCCTGCTGGCCACCGGTGCTGGCGCTGCTGGCCAGCCTGCGGCTCAAACCCGTCGCCTTGGCCAGCGACACCCACGGCGCCTGCGTTGCGAGTAAACAGACGCTGCAGGACGCCACTGCCGTGATTCTCACGCCCCGGGCCCAGAACCCCACCGGGCGTACGTTCTCGGCCGCGCGCTGGCACGCCTGGACAACTGCCCTCCAGTACGCGCCGGGGACCTTGCTGATGCTGGACGATCATTGGGGGCCGCTCAGCCATGCCGTTCCGCCCATGGGCATGGTGATGCCTGCGCTGTGGGTGCACATTACCTCGGTGAGCAAATTTCTCGGGCCCGACCTGCGGCTGTCGGTCGCGACCGGCGCCCCCCGGGTGCTGGCCGATATGCAGCGTTTGCAGTCACTGGCCTCACGCTGGGTGAGCCTGCTGGTGCAACGGCTGGCCGCGAGGTTGTGGCAACAGGCGCTGGATGAAGCGCTGTTGCCGCGCGCTGCTGAAAGTTATGCACAGCGGCGCAACGCGTTGTTCAACGCATTGGAACGCCATGGGGTGCAGTGCGAGCGAGGTGGCGAAGGGATGCATGTGTGGCTGCCCGTGGCGGACGAGGCATCCGCGGTCCAGGCGCTGGCATCCTATGGGTGGGGCGTGCAGGCTGGGGCGCCTTTCCAACTGGGAAGCGGTGCGGCGGTGCGGGTCAGCATGGCCAATCTCGAGATCGGCGACATCGAGGCGCTGGCAGGGGATATTGCCCTGTCGCTGCGCTTGAATCGGCGTCCGGTGTATTAGCCAGCCCCTGCACCCGGCGCCACGTCCGGGACGCGGGCGTCGCCAAATCAGAACTTGATGAAGTGCTGACGGTAATGACGCAGCTCGGCGATCGACTCGCGGATGTCGTCCAGCGCCAGGTGGGTGCTGCCCTTCTTGAAGCTGTCCTTGACCTCCGGCGCCCAGCGCGCGGCCAGTTCCTTGAGGGTGGAAACGTCGAGGTTGCGGTAGTGGAAGTAGTTTTCCAGCGCGCGCATATGGCGGTACAGGAAACGGCGGTCCTGGCAGATGCTGTTGCCGCAGATCGGCGATTTGCCCTTGGGCACCCACTGTTCGAGGAAAGCGATGGTCTGGGCTTCGGCCTCGGCCATGCTGACCTTGCTGTCACGCACGCGCTGGGTCAAACCCGAGTTGCCGTGGGTACGCGTGTTCCATTCGTCCATCCGCGCCAGCACTTCGTCGCTGTGGTGAATGGCAATGACCGGGCCTTCGGCCAGGGTATTGAGGTTACTATCGGTGACGATAGTGGCCATTTCGATGATGACGTCGGTATCCGGGTCCAGGCCGGTCATTTCCAGGTCAATCCAGATCAGGTTGTCAGCGTTTTGCATGTGAAAAACTCCTCGGCTTGGCTGCGCAGTTTAGCTCACCCGGGCATGCTAAACTCGTCGCCGTTTCAATTACCCTCCGCACGGAACACTCATGGCCAAACGCCAGCTCAACCGTCGCCAGAATTGGCGCATCGAAAAAATCCAGGGTGAGCGCGCCGCTCGCGCCGCCAAACGCGAATCGCACACGCTGGAAGCGCTGGAAGGCGGTGACCTGGGCCCCGAACAAACAGGGCTGGTGATCGCCCACTTCGGTGTCCAGGTAGAGGTCGAGGCTCAGGAAGGCGAACTGGCCGGCCAGGTGTTCCGTTGCCACCTGCGCGCCAACTTGCCCGCGCTGGTGACCGGCGATACGGTGGTATGGCGCGCGGGCAACCAGGGCATCGGCGTGATCGTTGCCCAACTGCCCCGCAGCACCGAGCTGTGCCGGCCAGACAGCCGAGGCCAGCTCAAGCCGGTGGCGGCCAACGTCGACCTGATCGTCATTGTATTCGCGCCCATGCCTGAACCACACGCCAACCTGATCGACCGCTACCTGGTGGCCGCCGAGCATGCGGGGATTCGCCCGTTGCTGTTGCTCAACAAGGCCGACCTCATCGACGACCAGAACGCCCCGGCGCTGAATGCACTGCTGGCCGTGTACCGCCAGCTGGGCTACCCGCTGCTGGAGGTGTCGGCGCACCACGGTGATGGCATGCAGCAGTTGCAGGCGCAACTCGACGGGCATATCAGCGTGTTCGTCGGGCAGTCCGGCGTGGGCAAATCCTCGCTGGTCAACAGCCTGCTACCCGAGGTGCAGACCCGCGTGGGGCCGCTGTCGGAGCTGTCCGGGCAGGGTACCCATACCACGACCACGGCACGGCTGTTCCACTTCCCGGGTGGCGGCGAATTGATCGACTCCCCTGGTATTCGCGAGTTCGGCCTGGGGCACGTGAGCCGCGCCGACGTGGAAGCTGGCTTCATCGAGTTCGACGACCTGATTGGCCATTGCCGTTTCCGCGACTGCAAGCATGACCGCGAGCCGGGTTGCGCACTGCTCCTGGCTTTGGCCGAAGGCCGTGTGCAGCAACAGCGCATGAACAGCTACCGGTCGATCATCGCCAGCTTGCCGGAAGACACCTACTAGCGGGCCGTTGGCGCTCCTGCCCCCGCGGGCGCGGGCGCCAGCAAGCCGGTTTCCGAAGTTTTTGTGGTGAAACGTGTAGGAAATTTTACCTCCGCATGTAGGACGCTTCTTTTTATCGCGCCATCCATTGCTGAATAAAACGATTCTGAACGATTGTCAGCCCGTCACTCATTCGACTGAAAGGGACTGCCATGTCGACCTATCACTTGTTCATCAGCCGCTCCTGGCGCTATTCGGACGCTTACGACCGCCTGCTCAACCTGCTCGAACTGGACGCCAGCTTCATCTTCCAGAGCCACGCGGTGCCTGACCCGCACCCGGTGGTGGAGCGCACGCCGGCAGAACTGGAGCAGGCCATCGCCGAACACCTGCGGCCATGCTCGGTACTGCTGATCATGGCCGGGGTGTACCCCACCTATAGCCAGTGGATCGACCCCGAAATAGAGGTGGCCCAGCGCCTGGGCAAGCCGGTGATCGCGGTCAAACCGTTTGGGCCGGAGCGCATATCTCCCAGGGTGCGGGGTGCGGCCCACGCCGAGTGTGGCTGGCACACGCGCCACATCATCAGCGCCATTACCCGTCATGCCTGAAAAGCACGACGCCCGCCGCGACAGGGTCGGGGCGGGCGTCGGGCAACGCAGCGGGGTTACTCCTTCGGCTCGTCCATCTTCAAGGTACCGTCCTCGAAGAGATTCAGCTTCTGGCGCAACTCCCGCGGCTGCACGGGCGCGTTCGGGTCAGCGGCCGAAGCCCCCGGCCCTGGCGTCGGCTTCGCCGCGCCCGCCGGGGCCGGGGTGCCCGGTGCGGCCGGTGCGGCGGCAGGGGCAGCCCCGGGTGCAGGCGGCGTGGCGTCGGGAGTGCTTTCGCCTTCGATCTCGCGCTGGGCCTTCTTGGTCAGCACCACGATGTCGATGCGGCGGTTGACCGGGTTCAGCGGGTTCTTGCGGTCAAACAGCGAAGAAGACGCGTAACCCACCACTCGGGCAACCTGACCATCAGGATAACCACCACCTTCCAGCGCACGCCGGGCAGCGTTGGCGCGGTTGGCCGACAGCTCCCAGTTGCCGAAGTCACCCTGGCCCGAATAAGGCTGGGCGTCGGTGTGGCCGCTGACGCTGATCTTGTTCGGCACCGCCTTGATGGTGTCGGCCATGGCCAGCAGGATGTCCTCGAAGTACGGTTTCAGGCGCGCACTGCCGGTGTCGAACATCGGGCGGTTCTCGGCGTCCATGATCTGGATGCGCAAGCCTTCCTGAGTGATCTCGAACAGGATCTGGTCCTTGAATTTCTGCAGTTGCGGGTTCTGGTCCACTTTGTTCTGCAGTTCCTGCAGCAGCAGGTTCAAGCGTTCCTGGTCGATTTTCTCGGCCATCTGCTCGGCGTCGTTCTCGTTGATCTTGTCGGGTGTGGTAGGCGTGGGCGGCGAGCTCTCGATGTCCGGGTTCAGGGTCTTGTCCGGCGCGAGCTTGGGCGTACCCCCCATGTCGATGATGTAAGGCGAGCCGCTTTCGGAAAAGCCTACCGGGTCCTGGAAGTAACCCGCGATGGCCAGTTTCTGCTCCGGGGTGGCCGTGGACAGCAACCACAGCACCAGGAAGAACGCCATCATCGCCGTGGCGAAGTCGGCGAAGGCGATCTTCCAGGCACCACCATGGTGGCCGCCGGCGAAGCGCTTGACGCGCTTGATGATTATCGGCTGGTTATTTTCCATGACTCAGCGACCGCGGACTGCTTGTTCCAGCTCGGAGAAGCTCGGGCGGTGGGCCGGGAACAGCACCTTGCGGCCGAATTCAACGGCCAGCGAGGGCGGCATGCCCGAGGCCGAGGCCACCAGCGAGGCCTTGATGGCCTCGTAGACATTCACTTCTTCCTTGGCATCGTGACCGAGGGCCGTGGCCAGCGGGCCCATGAAACCGTAGGCTGCCAGAATACCGAAGAAGGTACCGACCAGTGCGCCACCCACGTGGGCGCCGATCACGGCCTTGTCGCCGTCACCCAGGGACGCCATGGTCACCACGATACCCAGTACCGCCGCGACGATACCGAAACCGGGCATGCCGTCGGCGATGCCGGTGACCGCATGCGAGGTGTGCTCCAGCTCTTCCTTGATGCTCTGCAGTTCCATGTCGAACAGGCCTTCGAGCTCATGGGGCGCCATGTTGCCCGACGACATGATGCGCAGGTAGTCACAGATATAAGCGGTCATGCGCTCGTCCTTGAGCACGGTCGGGTACTTGGCGAAAATGGGGCTGGCGGCGGCATCTTCGATGTCGCTCTCGATTGCCATCATGCCCTCACGACGGCTCTTGTTGAGGATCTCGTAGACCAGGCTCAGCACTTCGATGTAGAAGCCGTGGGAGAACCGCGACTTGAACATGCCCAAGCCTTTCTTGATGACCTTCATGGTCATGTAGCCGGGGTTCGCCTGCAGGAAGGCACCGAACGCGGCGCCACCGATGATCAGCACTTCGAAGGGCTGGATCAACGCTGCAATCTTACCGTGGGACAGAACATATCCGCCGAGCACACTCGCGAATACGACGATGATGCCGATAATTTTAGCCATAGGTTGGAAGCACTTACATGTCGTGGTCAGGGTGAGGGCGCAAGATTCTGAATCTCTTGTTCTACTTATCGGCAGTTCTGCGCCAGACTATAGCCTGAAAAGGTGAAAAGCCAGTTCGGTCCTCCAGCATGCCAATTGAGCGCAACGTGCCTACCAAGACGCCCCATACCCTTACAGACTGGCTGAAATTGCTCGACGGCGTGCGTTTGCCGGTGCCCGTGGCCAGCCATGACCGCGTGCGCGCAGCCCTTGAAGATAGCCGCAGCTCGCTGCGCGACATCGCCGAGCTGATGCAGGATAGCCCGGCACTGGTACTGAGCGTTATCCGCGAGGCCAACCACCACATCAACCAGAGCCTGGCCGAGCCGGTGGAGAGCCTGGAGGTGGCGCTCAACCGCCTGGGGCTCAAGCGCACCGAAGAACTGCTCGAACGCCTGCCCACGGCGCTGCCCGAGGACATGCCCCGGGGCCTGCGCCAACTGCTGCTGATCAGCCAGCACGCCGCGCAGCAGGCCAACGGCTTATTTGCCGCGCGCCTGGCGCGGCTGTGGCAGGAGGTCCATTGGGGGAGCCTGCTGTTCCTGTCGCCGCTATGGCCCCTAGCCATCACCCACCCTGCCCTGCTGGAGGAATGGGAGCTGCGGGTGGTGCACAAGGGCGAGGCAGCCGCCAAAGTGGAGCACGAACTGTTTGGCGTGCGCCTGCTGGCCCTGTGCCAAGGCCTGGCCCACCTGTGGCGCCTGCCGGCCTGGATCCTCCACGGCTACAACCTGTTGCTGGATGAGCACCGCGAGCTGGTCAAGGTGCTGCACATTGCCCGTGATGAAGAACATGGCCTGCGCCAGCAGCAGCGCCTGGACGATGACCCGAGCCTGCGCCGCTGGCTCAACCAACCCGCCAACACCGTGGTGCTGGCCAACGGCCTGGCACTGGCGGCCCAGGAGGCCTGGAACACCCCGCACCTGCTGCGCTGGGAATACCTGACCTGCCTTTACCTGCAAATGCCTTTGGGCGAGCTGCAACAACAGGTGCACCAACAAGCGGTACAAAACGCACGCAACTACGCAGTGCCGGGGCTCTGGCACCCGGCCGAGGCCTTGCTCTGGCCATGGGATGCGCGCCGCGTGCACCGGGGCCAGCAGCCAGCGCTGCCACCCAGCGCCGATGACCTCGGCAGCTGGCGCAAATACTGCGCCGAGCTGCTGGCCGAACCCAGCAGGTTCACCAATGCCATGCACCTGACCACCTGCGCCCGCGATGCACTGGTGGCCTGCGGCATGAAGCGGGTGCTACTGCTGATGATCGACAAGAACCAGACCAACCTGCGCGTGCATCAGGTAGCCGGGCTGCCGGCGGAAGCTTCCGGCCTCAACCTGCTGATCAGCCAGAGCAACGTGGTGCAGCGCCTGCTGACCAAAGCCGCGCAAATCCGCCTGACGCCGCAGAACAATACCCAGTTCTCGGCGCTGATACCCTCGGCCTTGCGCGGGCTGTTCAAGGGCGAGCACCTGTTGCTGCGCTCCCTGGCGAGCAATGACCGTGTGGTGATGCTGGTGGTCGCGGACCAGGGAGGCGGGCCATTCTCGGAAATTACCGTCCAGGCATTCGGAAAAACCGCACAATGCATAGAGCGCGCTCTGACAACCTTCAGCCAGCGCGGCAGCTGAAGCATGCGCTACAATCTGTCCCCACTTTTTCTTCTGGAGACCTCACATGGCTGATTTCTCGGGCCTGCCGCTGGTAATCGAAGCCGCCGACCTGCTCCCGCGCCTCGACGCTCCAGAGCTGATACTGGTCGACCTGACCAGCGCCGCACGTTACGCCACCGGCCACATTCGCGGCGCGCGCTTCGTCGACCCCAAGCGCACCCAACTGGGACAGCCACCGGCTCCCGGGCTGATGCCGACCTTGCCGGCACTCGAATCGCTGTTCGGCGAACTGGGACACAACCCCAACGCCGTCTATGTCGTGTATGACGACGAAGGGGGCGGCTGGGCCGGGCGCTTCATCTGGTTGCTGGACGTGATCGGTCACCAGCGCTATCACTACCTGGACGGCGGCGTGCTGGCCTGGGAAGCGGCGCAACTGCCATTGACCAGCGACGTACCCGCAGCGCATAACGGCAGCGTGCACCTGACCCTGCACGAAGGGCCCACCGCCACCCGCGAATACCTGCAAAGCCGTATTGGCGCCGCCGACCTGGCCATCTGGGACGCCCGCGGCCCACTGGAATACAGCGGCGAGAAGGTGCTGGCGGCCAAGGGCGGGCATATCCCCGGCGCGGTCAACTTCGAGTGGACCGCCGGCATGGACACTGCCCGAAACTTGCGCATCCGCACCGACATGCGACAGATCCTTGAAAACCTGGGTATCACCCCGGACAAGGAAATCATCACCCACTGCCAGACCCACCACCGTTCCGGCTTTACCTACCTGGTGGCCAAGGCGCTCGGTTACCCCCGCGTCAAGGGCTATGCCGGTTCATGGGGCGAATGGGGCAACCACCCCGACACGCCCGTCGAAGTTTAAGGAAACCCGATGAAATCCCGTTTGTTCATCCTCAGCCAATACCTGCTGCCCCACCACCTGCTGTCGCGCCTGGCCGGCTGCGTCGCTGAATGCCGCGTGCGCTGGTTCAAGAACGCCTTTACCGCCTGGTTCGCCAAGCGCTACCAGGTCGACATGTCCCAGGCCCTGGTCGAAGACCTGACTGCCTATGAGCACTTCAATGCGTTTTTCACCCGCGCGCTGAAGCCCGACGCCCGCCCGCTGGACCCGACCCCCGGCGCCATCCTCAGCCCGGCCGACGGCGCTGTCAGCCAGTTGGGCGCCATCGAGCATGGCCGCATCTTCCAGGCCAAGGGCCACAGTTTCAGCACCCTGGAACTGCTGGGCGGCGACCCGGCCAATGCCGCACCGTTCATGGGCGGCGAATTCTCCACTATCTACCTGTCCCCCAAGGACTACCATCGGGTGCACATGCCATTGGCCGGTACCCTGCGGGAAATGATCTACGTGCCGGGCCGCCTGTTCTCGGTGAACCAGACCACGGCCGAAAACGTGCCGGAGCTGTTTGCGCGCAACGAACGCGTGGTCTGCCTGTTCGACACCGAACGCGGCCCGATGGCCGTGGTGCTGGTGGGCGCGATGATCGTGGCCTCGGTCGAGACCGTCTGGGCCGGTCTGGTAACGCCACCCAAGCGTGAGCTCAAGACCGTGCGCTACGACGAAGCCGCCCGCGCGCCCATTCACCTGGAGAAAGGCGCAGAACTGGGCCGCTTCAAGCTCGGTTCCACCGCAGTCGTGTTGTTCGGGCCACAGCAAGTGAAGTGGGCCCACGAGCTGGCTGCTGGTTCCGTGGTCAACATGGGCCAGCGCATCGGCCTGGGCGCTGACGCCTGACACCCCTTGGCAGCGGCCGCCAGGGCCGCTGCATGTTTTTTTGGGGGGGGGGCCGGCTTGCCAGCGGTTTTTTCGAACCCGCAAAAGCTCGGTGCCAAGCCGGCCCCCATCAAAGCCAGTTGCCGCGACTGGGTTGCGCACTTGCCTGCGACGCCAAGGCCGTGCAGTCTTTACGCCATCGGGTGACAATAGGTCACCCTTGCACGACTGACTCAACGGGAACCGCTCGATGTCCGCCGCCACCCCGCCACCTCTTTTGCGCGCCCCCACGCCGTCACAGCACAGCCTGTCGTTCTGCGAGGCCAACACTCGCGATCTGAAACGCTGGATCGCCGCACTTCCCAAGGCCAACCTGGGCGAAACCGCGCGCCAGCTGTACCAGGGCCTGATCGAGCTCAACCAGTTGGTGACCCCCAGCGACAACCGCCTGCAACTGCTGGAACTGCTGCGCCCGGAGGTGTATTTCGTCTGCAGCCACCTGGAGCGGCACTTTCTCAACCAGGCCGTCGTACTGGATGAGCGAGCACGCAAGATCGCCAACCTGTGCCAGGCGCTGCAGAACCTGTTGGCCGTGGGCTACAAGCTGATCGTGCTGCGGGTTTCCGCGCGCCTGAAAGACCGCAACCTGCTGCTGGCCACCGGTATCCAGCGCGCCATGCATGCCCTCAAAGGCCCCCTGGTTCGTGCCAACCTCCTCTACTGCCCGGTGCCCGACGGGCTGTGGTTGGAACTGCACCAGCTCTACCAGGTGGCGCTGAAATTCCAGCTGCACCGCACCTTCGTCAGCGATGACCTGGTAGCCCAGGCACACCAGCAGAGCATCGAACAGACCTACGGCACCACCTTGTTGCTGGGCAGTTCACGCTGCAACCAGATGCGACAACAAGCCATCCTGCAGTTGGCCAACGTGCTGGAACCCTGGAGTGCGCTCGTGCGGGTGATACCGGCCAGCAGCGCCGAAGCGCAATTTGCCGTGGCGCCCGACAGTGACGCGCCGCCGCGCTACAAGAACCTGTTTCCCGCCAGCCAACTGCCGACCATGCTCGGCCTGGACCCACACCCCTTGGTCAAGGCCATCACCGAGTGGCTGCACCTCCCGGTGGAACAGCGTTCCCAATCGCGCTTCCAGGTGCCTGCCGGCCTGACCGTGGACATGCTCCAGCACATGGCTGCCGCCTGGGGCGACGTGGCCGAGCGCACGTTCCAGCGCACACCTGGCCAGGGCACCATGAGCCTGTGCATCGGCATGAGCACCCTGCACTACTACCTGGGTGGCGAACGCGATTTCAGCAGCCTGCTCAAACGTGCCGATGCAGGCCTTAGCGCCACGTTCCAGGCGCGCAGCCAGAGCGGCAATGACAGCTGGAGCCATGCCTTCGACGCCGCCAGAAATGGCGAGAACAACGACCTGCTGCCCTACGAGGAAATCGAATACCCAGCCCTGGACACAGAGGGTTCAGGCACCCAGGCGGGGCGGGACTACCCTGTGCATGAACTGCAGATCGTCAATCACAGCCCCGGCGGCTATTGCCTGGCGTGGCCACGCGAAGTACCGGCGCAGCTGCAGGCCGGCGAACTGGTGGGCATTCAGGATGCCCCTTCCCAAGGCTGGAGCGTGGCGGTGGTTCGCTGGATTCGCCAGGTGCGCAGCGGCGGCACGCAAATGGGCATTGAGCTGATTGCCCCTCACGCCCTGCCCTGCGGCTTGCAGCTGTTGCGCAACAACCAGGAAAACAGTCAGTACGTGCGTGGCCTGCAGTTGCCGGAAATCCGCGCCATCGACATCAAGGCATCGCTGCTGGCGCCACGCCTGCCGTTTCAGGAAGGGCACAAGGTGATGATCAACAGCCATGGCGACGAACAACGCGCCCACCTGGGCCGCAAGGTGAGTTCCACCGGCAGCTTCAACCAGTTCGAATACCGCATTCTGGAAGTCGCGCCGGCGGTGGCGGAGCAGTTGAACAGCGAATTCGATTCGCTGTGGAAGGACCTCTGACTCGGTGCGGGCCGTGTAACCGTGCCTGTCTTTTCGCGGGCGCTCAATTGCCAGCTCCCGCATGCCGCCATCAGGCCTGGCTGTCGCGTACCCCCAGCAGGTACAGCACCCCATCCAGGCCCAGGGTGGTGATGTTGTGGCGCGCCGACTGCTTGACCAGCGGCTTGGCACGGAAGGCCACGCCCAGGCCGGCCTTGGCCAGCATCGGCAGGTCATTGGCACCGTCACCCACGGCAATGGTCTGCTCCAGGGTCAGGCCTTCCTTCTCGGCCAGTTCCACCAGCAGATCGGCCTTGCGCTGGGCGTCGACGATCGGCTCCACGGCAACGCCCGTGCATTTGCCGTCGACCACCTGCAACTCGTTGGCAAATACGTAGTCGATGCCCAGCTTTGCTTGAACCTGCTTGGCAAAGTAGGTGAAACCACCGGACAGAATCGCCGTCTTGTACCCCAGGCGTTTGAGCTCGGCGAACAGCACCTCAGCGCCTTCGGTCAGGCGCAGCGAGGCACCGATGGCATCCAGCACGCTCACATCCAGGCCCTGCAACAGCGCCATGCGCTCCTTGAAGCTGGCGCGGAAGTCCAGCTCGCCGCGCATGGCCCGCTCAGTGATCTCCGACACAAGGTGGCCCACGCCATGGGCCTTGGCCAGCTCGTCGATGACCTCGGCCTGGATCAGCGTGGAGTCCATGTCGAACACCGCCAGGCGGCGGTGGCGGCGGTACAGGGTGTCTTCCTGGATGGCGATATCGGCGTCCAGCAGCATGGCCGCGGCCAGGAAGTCACGGCGCAGCGCGTTGATATCCGCCGGTACGCCACGCACCGTGAACTCGAGGCACGCCTTGCCTTCGGGGGCGGGAGCGCTCAAACCCGGACGAACCGACAGACGGTCGATACCTTCGACCACCAAGCCGTGACGACCAGCGATATCGGTCACGCTCCGCACTTGGCTGGCGGTGACATGGCGGCTCATCAGCGTGACCACGAAGCGGTTGTCAGTGCCCGCGGCAGCCCATGCCAGGTAGTCCTTCTCCGACAGCGTAGTGAACTGTGCCTGGGCACCCGCTACCCCCTGGATACGCTCGCGCAACAGCGCCAGCCGGGCCCCATCGTCGGCGCAGGCAACCACGGCCAGCGACAGGGCGCCGTGCAGCAGCGACTGAGCGATATCCAGAATGCTCACGCCATCCTCGGCCAGCGCACCGGTGACAGCAGCCAACAGGCCAGGACGGTCTGAACCGGTGATGTTAATCAGGACGATTTCGCGCAAGGGGCACCCCGTTCGTGGAAAAAAATCGCATTCTACCTACTTTCAGTGACCATCGGGCACAGGCAGCGCTTTGCCGCTCTGGGGCCTGTCGCTATACTGCGCAGCAACTTCACGGACATAAAGAGCCGCGCTCAGTGAACCGGCCCACGCCAGTAAAAACCGACAATTTCTTCCTGCTGATCTTCCGGGCACTGCGCCACCGCCGTGTACCGATTGCATTGCGCATCGCCAGCCTCAACGTAGTGCTGGTCGCCCTGGCGCTGGTGATCTACGCCTGCGTGATGGGTTTGCAATTCAAGCAGGCCATGCACGAGCAAGCCGATGCCGTGGGCCAGAGCCTGACCACGCAAACGGCTACCTCCGCCACCGAGCTGCTGGTGTCCAACGACATCCTCAGCCTCAACGTGCTGCTCAACAACCTGGTGAAGAACCCGCTGGTGGCCCATGCCGCCATCTACAGCGTGGACAACCGGACCCTGGCCGAGGCTGGCAACCGGCCCAAGGCAGGCCTGCTGGGCGAGGCTGGCGGGGTCTACGAGACCAAGATCACCTTCCAGGACGTCACGGCCGGGCATCTGCGCATCAGCCTGGACATGAACCAGTTCCAGCAGCCGCTCACCATCAGCCTGCAGAGCATGGGCATCCTGGCCGCGATCCTGTTGGTAGTGGCACTGGTCCTGAGCCTTCGCATGGGCCGCAATATTTCCACGCCGCTGCTGCAACTGCGGGTGTGGCTGCGCGAGATCGACGAACACACCCCGGCCACCCAGCGCCAGGATGAAGTGGGCGACCTGGCCCGCGACCTTCACCAGCGCTTCGCCCCTGAGCCTGCGCCCGTGCCGGAAGTGGAAGAACCGGAGTTCGAGGACGAGGATGAGGAAGACGAAGGCCCGGCCTTCGAGGTGCGCAACCTGCGCGACACCCGCTATGACGAAAGCGCTCCGGTGCCGGTCAAGCCAGTGCCCAAGCGGGTCATCCACGCCGAAGAAGACGAAGACGAGGACGGCGAAGACCCGTTCGCCGACCTGCGCGACACCGCGCCGGTAGCACTCAAGCCAGCCGCGATGCCTGCGCCCGTGGTCGCCAGGCAGCCCCAGCACAGCGCCGTGCTGGCGGTTCAACTGGGCGGCCAGGAGCAATTGCGACGCCTGCCCCGCGCCCGCCTGATGGAATTGCTGCAGCGCTACCGTGGGTGCCTGGACCAGGCTGCCTCGCTGTACGAAAGCGAACTGCACACCCTGAACGACGGCAGCACGCTGATGCTGTTCAACAGCGACAGCAGCGGTGAGGACTACCTGACCAACGCCATTTGCTGCGGTGAGCTGCTGCGGGCCCTGGGTCACCAATTGCAGATCGAAGTAGCGGACAGCGGCATTACCCTGCAACTGCAACTGGGCCTGGTACTGGGCGATGACCTGGCCGGCATGAGCCAGATCGACCTGCTGTTGACCGAGCCGGCCCAGGACGCCCTGGCGTTGTCCCAGCACAGCCGCAACCTGCTGCTGGTGGAGCGCCGCATCAGCGACGACAGCCTGGTGCGCCAGCGCGCCCGCATCCGCCCTATCGCCAGCCCCGAGGGTGCCTGCTGCGTGGAGCGCCTGCTGGAGCCCTACCCGTCGCTGCTGGAGCGCCAATTGGCGCGCATGCACGAAACCCGCGCCTGACGCCCAGCGACCACAAAAAAGCCCGCATCGCTGCGGGCTTTTTTGTGGGTAACGGCCTAGAAGCGGAACACTTCCATGTCGGTACGGATAGGCGATGCCAATGGCATCTTAGGCTTGTCCGGCTCTTCCTTGGCCACCGGCTTGGCGGCAGCCTTCTTCTCGTCAGCCAGCGCCGGCTGGTTGGCCAGCGGCTTGACCGCGACGCTCAGCTGTTCGGCCAGGCGCTGCAGCAGCACGCCCTGGGCTTTCACCTGGGCGGCGGTACCGCCAGCATGTTTCTCTTCCAGGTGGACGATACGGTTGTCCCGTACCTGGCCACGGCGGTCGAGCAGGCGCCACTGGGCGTCGAGAATGGCGGGCTGCGAGTCGCCGGAGTCCAGACGGGTAATCGACAGCAGCACCTGTACATCCGGCGTGCCGGCGTTGCTGGCCGGTGCCAGGGTCACCCGCTGGCTGTCCAGGCGCCACGCCAGTTGGCGCAGCAGCAACTGGTCGATGTCCGAAGACAGGCTGCCTGCCCAGCGGCCATCGGTAGCGGCACTGAGGCTGCCATCAGGTTGGCGCTGCAACAGGGTTTCACGTTGCAGGTAGTCGGCCACGGATACCGGGCCCAGCAGTACCGACATCCCGGCACCCTGCTTGGGTTGCCCGGGGTTGCCACTGTCGAGCTGGTACAGCGCGACCGGCTGGTGAGCGGCGCAGCCCGCGAGGGCCAGTACGCCGGTCAGCAATAAAACAGGAAGGCGCAGAAAGGTCATCATTTCATCCAGGCGGCAGCCACAAGGCGCGCCGCAGTGATACTCAACGAATTCGTCCGGGTGCACGACCACGCCGGCACCTCAAGAAGGCATATCATCCGCGAATATGCGCTACGACTCCAGCGCTTCAGCGTCGATCTGCGCTTAAAACGACAGACCGAACGCTCTGGGTCGCGTTATCCCGCGTTTTCCACCAGCAAGGCATCTACCCGCTGGAAGCCACGCGGCAACTTGTTGCCCCGGCGGCCTCGCTCGCCCTTGTAATGCTCCAGGTCATCGCCCTTGAGCGACAATGTACGCTTGCCCGCTTGCAATACAAGGGTCGCACCCTCGGAAATCACCGCCAAATCGGTGACATATTCCTCCCGACTGGCCACGCGCTCGCCTGGAATGCCGATGATTTTGTTGCCCTTTCCCTTGCCCAGCTGGGGCAAGTCGGCGACCTTGAAAATCAGCAGCCGGCCTTCGGTAGTCACCGCTGCCAGCCAGTTGCTTTCGCGGTCAGCCACCGGCCGTGGGGCCAGCACCTTGGCACCGTTCGGCAGGCTGAGCAATGCCTTGCCGGCCTTGTTCTTGGCCTGCAGGTCTTCGCCCTTGACCACGAAACCGTAGCCGGCGTCGGAGGCGATCACGTAAAGCGCATCGTCATCGGGCAGCAGGACGCACTCGAAGGAGGCGCCAGGCGGCGGGGTCAAGCGGCCGGTCAGCGGTTCGCCCTGGCCGCGCGCCGACGGCAAGGTGTGCGATGCCACCGAATAGCTGCGGCCGGTGGAATCTATGAACACCGAGAACTGGTTGGAGCGGCCAATGGCCGAGGTCTTGAAGCCGTCGCCTGCCTTGTAGGACAGGCCGGTGGCGTCGATATCATGGCCCTTGGCGCAACGTACCCAGCCTTTTTCCGACAGCACCACGGTGACGGGCTCGGTCGGCATCAGCTCGTTTTCCGACAGCGCCTTGGCTTCGGCGCGGGCGACGATGGGCGAACGACGATCATCGCCGTAGGTTTCGGCATCCTTGATCAGCTCCGAACGGACCAGCTTGCGCAGTTTGGTTTCGCTGCCCAGCAGGGCCTGCAGCTTGGCTTGTTCCTTGGCCAACTCTTCCTGCTCGCCACGGATCTTCATCTCTTCCAGGCGCGCCAACTGCCGCAGGCGGGTTTCCAGAATGTATTCGGCCTGGGTTTCGGTCAGCTCGAAGCGGGCGATCAGCGCCGACTTGGGGTGTTCCTCGGTCCGGATGATGTGAATCACTTCATCCAGGTTGAGGAACGCCACCAGCAAGCCTTCCAACAGGTGCAGGCGACGCTCGACCTTGTCCAGGCGGAACTTCAGGCGACGGCGCACCGTGTTGATGCGGAATTCCAGCCACTCCAGCAACAGCGCGCGCAGGTTCTTCAGCTGCGGGCGGCCGTCCAGGCCGATGATGTTGACGTTGACCCGGTAAGTGGACTCAAGCTCGGTGGTGGCGAACAGGTGCTGCATCAATTCGTCGAGGTCGACCCGGTTGGAGCGGGCGATGATCACGATGCGGCACGGGTTCTCATGGTCCGACTCGTCACGCAGGTCAGCGACCATCGGCAGCTTCTTGGCCTGCATCTGGGCGGCGATCTGCTCCAGCACCTTGGCACCGGATACCTGGTGCGGCAGCGCGGTGACCACGATGTCACCGTCTTCGATGCGATACACCGCGCGCATGCGCACCGAGCCTCGGCCGGTCTCGTAGATTTTCAGCAGCTCGGCACGCGGGGTGATGATTTCCGCTTCGGTCGGGTAGTCCGGGCCCTGGATGTGTTCGCACAGCTGCTCGACGGTGGCCTTGGGCTCGTCCAGCAAGCGCACGCAGGCAGTCGCCACTTCCCGCAGGTTGTGCGGTGGTACGTCGGTGGCCATGCCCACGGCGATACCGGTGGTACCGTTGAGCAGGATGTTGGGCAGACGCGCCGGCAGTACCGCCGGCTCGTCCAGGGTACCGTCGAAGTTCGGTACCCAGTCGGCGGTGCCCTGGCCCAGCTCGCTGAGCAGCACCTCGGAGTAGCGCGACAGCCGCGCCTCGGTGTAACGCATGGCCGCGAACGACTTGGGATCGTCAGGCGCACCCCAGTTACCCTGGCCGTCGACCAGGGTGTAGCGGTAGCTGAACGGCTGCGCCATCAGCACCATGGCTTCGTAGCAGGCCGAGTCGCCGTGCGGGTGGAACTTGCCGAGCACGTCACCCACGGTACGGGCCGACTTCTTGTGCTTGGAATCGGCATCCAGCCCCAACTCACTCATGGCATAGACAATGCGACGCTGGACCGGCTTGAGGCCGTCGCCGATGTGCGGCAGCGCCCGGTCCATGATCACGTACATGGAGTAGTTGAGGTAGGCCTGTTCGGTGAAGTCAGCCAGCGAGCGGCGTTCTACGCCGTCCAGGCTGAGATCAAGGGAGTCGCTCATGCGGGCCTCATCATTGTGTAGTCTGGCGCAGCAGCATGGTGCCGCCGCGCTGGGAAAATTCGAGTTGTTTCAGGGCGCTCATGCCGAGCAGCACCTGGTCGCCATCCATGTCCGGGATGGCCACGGCGCGCACGTCCTTGAGGACGATGTCGCCCAATTGCAGGCTGGCCAGGCGCGTGCGGAAACCCTGGGCCTGGCCATTGGCCGTATTCACCGTGATCGGGTAGCCGTAAGGCAGCTTCAACTGCTCGGCCAGGGACTTGCCCACCGCTACGTCGGTGGCGCCGGTGTCGAGCATAAACTGTACCGCGGTGCCGTTGATCGCACCGCTGGCCACGAAATGACCCTGGCCATTGCTGGCCAGGCGCACTTCGATGTAACCCTGGCCATGTTCACTGGCGACCACCGGGTTGGGGTTCTCGCGCTGCTGCTGCAAGTGGCCGAAATAGCGGGTGGCCAGGAACAGCAAGGCCGCCCAGGCCAGAATCATGAAGATCCGCCCGGCCCGCTTGCCAGCAGGCTGCTGGCTCACGGCGCCACATCCCAGCCGCCCTGGGGCGCGGCGAACCGCCAGACAATCGGCCGAACTTCGCCATCGGCGCGGGTCCAGTCGTTGTTGTCCACGCCCACCCAGGCGCCGGTGGCGTCCACCACCAGCGCCTCGGCCAGGCCATATTTCTGTGCGTACTGGCGTGAGGGAATCAACGCCTCGTCGGCGAACGACCAGCAGTGTTCCTTCTGCCCGGTTTGCAGGTCGCGGCGGCAGATCTGGAAAATGTTGCGCTCCAGGGTGTACAGCTTGCCGTTGTACAGCGCCAGGTCCGAGAAGTCGCGAGCGGCGTCGTGGGCACCGGGCAACTGGGCCGGCTGCATTTCTTCACCACCTTCGTTGAGCAGGATACAGTCGCCTCGGCAACCCCAGGTACCACCTGGCTGCCTGTAGACGGAGAGCAGGCCACGGTTCTGACGTTCGGCGGCCAGCCACAGGTGATCGCCGGCGGCATTGATGGTCAAGCCTTCGAAAATGGCGTTGAAACGGCGCAGCATGCCCTTGTTATGGGCGTCACGGATAACCGCCGGGTCTATCTTCAACCAGAACGGCTTGCCTTCCACGGGCACTTTCAGAACGGCGGCGAAACCTTCGCTGACCAGGTAGCGGTTACCCGCGCCATCGCAGGTGATGCCTTCGAAATCAAGGATACCGCCGCGGATAACCGATGCCGCATGGGCCGTGGCCCGCAGCATCAGCGGCAGGCCGGTGTCGGCAGGCGGTGGCGGCACATCGATCGCCACGTGCTCGGCTTTCCACACGCGCTCGCGGATATCCAGGCGGTAGATCAGCCCGTCATCGCGGTCCGACTCTGTCCACAAGCGGTCCCCGCACAGGGCCAACCCCGAAAGGTTGCCGCCCACCATACCGTCCACCGGGTGTTCGGCCAGCAGCTTCAGTTGCTCGACCGGCTCGGCCTGCGCCAGCAGCGGCAAAAAGGTCAGCAGCAGGGCTGCCAACGCAGCCCGCATCAGGTCAGCACCTCGGCCAGGTTGCCCTTGGACTCGAGCCAGGACTTACGGTCGCCCGCACGTTTCTTGGCCAGCAGCATGTCCATGATTTCCGAGGCCTGGGCGAAGTCGTCCAGGGTCAGTTGCACCAGGCGGCGGGTGTTGGGGTCCATGGTGGTTTCACGCAACTGCGGCGGGTTCATCTCGCCCAGGCCCTTGAATCGGGTGACCTGCGGCTTGCCGCGTTTCTTCTCGGCCACCAGGCGGTCGAGGATGCCGTCGCGCTCGGCCTCGTCCAGGGCGTAATAGATTTCCTTGCCCAGGTCGATACGGTACAGCGGTGGCATGGCCACATAGACGTGACCGGCGTCCACCAGCGGGCGGAAATGCTGGACGAACAGCGCGCACAGCAACGTGGCGATGTGCAGGCCGTCGGAGTCGGCGTCGGCGAGGATGCAGATCTTGCCGTAGCGCAGCTGGCTCATGTCCGCCGCGCCCGGGTCGACGCCGATGGCCACGGCGATGTTGTGCACTTCCTGGCTCGCCAGCACTTCGCTTCCATCCACTTCCCAGGTGTTGAGGATCTTGCCGCGCAGGGGCAGGATGGCCTGGAATTCCTTGTCCCGCGCCTGCTTGGCCGAACCACCGGCGGAGTCACCTTCCACCAGGAACAGCTCGGAACGCATCGGGTCCTGGCCGGCGCAGTCGGCTAGCTTGCCTGGCAACGCCGGGCCCTGGGTGATGCGCTTGCGCTCGACCTTCTTGCTGGCCTTCAGGCGCCGACCGGCATTGCTGATGGCCAGCTCGGCCAGTTGCATGCCCAGCTCGGGGTGGGCGTTGAGCCACAGGCTGAAGGCATCCTTGACGACCCCGGAAACGAAAGCGGCGGCTTCGCGGGACGACAGGCGTTCCTTGGTCTGGCCGGAAAACTGGGCGTCCTGCATCTTCATCGACAGGACGAAGGCGATGCGCTCCCAGATATCTTCCGGTGCCAGTTTCAGGCCACGCGGCAGCAGGTTGCGGAATTCGCAGAACTCGCGCATCGCGTCCAGCAGGCCCTGGCGCAGGCCATTGACGTGGGTGCCGCCCTGGGCGGTGGGGATCAGGTTGACATAGCTTTCCTGCACACTGTCGCCGCCCTCGGGCAGCCACAGCAGGGCCCAGTCCACCGCTTCCTTGTTACCCGCCAGGCTGCCGCAGAACGGCTCGTCAGGCAGGCGGCTGAATTCGGTGACGGCATCCACCAGGTACGAGCGCAGACCGTCTTCGTAATGCCACTCCACCTTCTCGCCAGTGCCTTTGTCTTCAAAGGTGACCGACAGGCCGGGGCACAGCACGGCCTTGGCCTTGAGCACGTGCTTGAGGCGGCTGACCGAGAACTTCGGCGAATCGAAATACTTGGGGTCCGGGGCGAAATACACGCTGGTACCGGTGTTGCGCTTGCCAACGGTGCCGATCACCTCGAGGTCGGTGGCCTTGAAGCCATCGGCGAAGGTCATCTGGTACTCGTTGCCGTCGCGCTTGACCCTGACCCGCACCTGGTTGGACAGCGCGTTGACCACGGAAATGCCCACACCGTGCAGGCCGCCGGAGAACTGGTAGTTCTTGTTGGAGAACTTGCCACCGGCGTGCAGTTTGGTGAGGATCAGCTCGACACCGCTGACGCCCTCTTCCGGGTGGATATCCACAGGCATGCCGCGGCCGTCGTCGCTCACTTCCAGCGAGTGGTCGGCGTGCAGGATGACCTGGATCGACTTGGCGTGGCCAGCCAGCGCTTCGTCGACACTGTTGTCGATGACTTCCTGGGCCAGGTGGTTCGGCCGCGTGGTGTCGGTGTACATGCCCGGGCGTTTGCGCACCGGGTCGAGGCCCGAGAGGACTTCGATGGCGTCTGCGTTATAAGAGCTAGCGCTGGGATTGGCCATGGGTTCTCGTCGTCAGTCGTTCATGAAAAATAAGCAGCTCAAAGCTGGGCAAAATCGATGCCGCGGTACAGCCCGGGTTCGATCCCGGCGAAATTCAGCAAGCTCGGCAGTTGCGCGCCAAAGCCTTGGTACCCATGGTCGCCGCCGGCCTGGATGCGCAATGCGCAGGCACGGTAGAAGCGCTCTGCCTGGCGGTAATCAAGGGTTTCATCGGCGGTTTGCAGCCACACTTGATAACGCTGGGGGTCTTGCGGGGCCGCTACTTCCAGCTCGCCGAGCGCCTCCACGTGGTCCAGGGTCAATTCCCAGCACTCACCGGTATACAGGTTTTGCTGGGTACCCAGGAATCCGTCGAACAGGCGGTGCGGGTTGACCACCGGATTGATCAGCAGGGCCTTGAGCCCATGGCGCTCGGCCAAGTGAGTGGCATAGTAGCCGCCCAGCGAGCTTCCCACCAGCAAGGGCGCGCCCAGCTCGGCGATCGCCGCCTCCAGCTGGCCAATGGCCTGGCGCGGGTGATGGTGCAGCGCCGGCACGCGCAACTGCCCTTCCAGGCCGATGCGCTGCATGACCTCGACCAGGGTGCTGGCCTTCTTCGACGCCGGCGCGCTGTTCAACCCGTGTATATAGAGAATGGAACCTGCCACGCCGACACCTCCCGAGCAAAAGAGCGCCAGTTTACCGTGGGATGGGGGGATTAGGCAGGTTGAGATGTTTGGAAACGATATGTTGGGCCATCCAGATACCGGCGCGAAAGCCCAACAGCTTGTCACGATCAGGGCAAATCCCACTTCGCAAGGACGCTGAGTGGCTCATCGCCACGAACCCAGGTTTTCAACCATGCCCCAACCTGCTCCCCGGTTAGATGGCGACCGGTTCGCTGGTAATGGCTCCATGAGTCCTCAGCCTCTCTCTTGAAGCTTTCGCGTATGGTAAGCGCTGCCATTGAATTGGGGCCTTTCACAGCCAGCGGGGCCGCTAGGGTGCTATGAGCGAAGTCCACGGAGTGCCCCATACCCTCTGAGGAAGCTTGTGAAGTTTCTGTTTTCGCCATAAACCCTCGTGTCCTTCGCTTTGGCATAGTTCAGCCAAGAACTTCCACTCGCCTGCCCGGCCCAGCATTCAGCGCTTCGAAATACCACTGCGCGTTGACTTCTCGGCCCATAAACTTCGCTAGCTGGTAGTCAAGATTCCGCCAACCGGGTATTCCTTCATCAACCTCGAGCCTGATATTACCCTTCAGACAAACCACTAATGAAACGCAGTCCTCCATGTAGAGCTCACGCCGGTGCGCAAATACATCCAGCACCTGCACAGGCGTAAAGCGCTGCTCTTGGCCGTTCTGAACGAGCACCAGTCTGTCTGCTTCGAAGCGAAATTCGACCCCGAACCGACGGGAAGGTAGGCGCGCATCGATCTTGTCGAGCAGCCGTTTAACCCACATATTCAGTCCATTCCACCGGCGCAACCCTCCAGATCTGGTCACCGACAGCTTGCCCCGCGGAACGCCCCAACCATGAGCCTATGAATGCGCCAGCGACTCCACCAAGGACGATAGCAGTGCCCTCCGTAATAGTTCCGACTACCGGGATTACCAACGTCGGAGCAGCCCAGGTTCCTGCCCACGTTGCACCCGCAACGCCGCCTGCCCACATACCGCCCGTTCCGGCCGCGAAGGAGCCAACCACGCCGCTAATTTCTCTAGTCGCAATCCTGGCTCGATCCTGCTCTGGAGCTTGCTGGATAACAACCCCTACAACTACGATATCGAGCACCACCCCAGCCGGCCCCGCATAACGCCCAAAAACGGCGATTCGATTGGTGACCGCCCGTGTTTTCCCCACGCTAGCCAAAACAGCCATTGGGGAGCCCTTACGGGCAACAAGGCTGTCGACGGTCGGTAACGACTTCGCAGACTTCAGCTTTTCCGAGTAAAAGCGTCCAAATGGTGTCAGTCTCTTCCTCATCGAGACGACCAGGCCATTGCGCTGAACCTCGACAAGATCTCTTAGTTCTGCAGTCGTTACATAGCCCCGAGCGAGGAACTCTTGGGCTTGGCGAGCAATGCCCGCAGCGGCACGTTCGTAGACCAATCGTTGATAGCCATCCCATCCCAAATTACTCAATGCGCCTAAGGAGAGAGTGACCTTTTCCTCGATATAAACGGCTTGGGTGAAATAAGCACCGGCTGCTGACGCGAGTGCTGATGGCGAATTTGATGGGACGATGCCAACGCACCCAGACGCAGGATAAAGGCCTATCGGCCTGCTTGAAGATGGCAACACAGTAGCTCCTTGTGGATTGAACAGCCTCCTGCTCCATCGGGGCCGCGTGGATTACTCTACTAGTCGTGATGCCCCCTCCACAAATGTTTCAGTACCCATCCGCCCCCATATCCGGCGTGAACTCAAACCCCTCCAACCGCGAAACCTCGGTCTCGATCCTGCCGTCCGGCAGCAACCGCAACCACCGATACCCCGGCGCCAGCTCATCCAGGGCGAAATCCTCGCTGCCGGGCTTGAACTGGATGCAGGTGGATGGCGAAGCGATCAGGCGGACGCCGTTGCGCTCGCGCTCGAAGTCCTGATGGATGTGGCCCCACAACACCGCGCGGGCCTGGGGGAAGCGGTCGAGCACCTCGAACAGCGCATGGGGATTGCGTAGGCCGATGGGCTCCATCCATTTGCAGTCGATGGAGACCGGGTGGTGGTGGAAGCAGATCAGGTGATGGCGCTGCGGCGCCTCGCTGAGGGCCTGGGCCAGCAGTTGCAATTGGTCGTCGGCGAGGTAGCCGGGGACCGAGCCGGGAACCGATGAGTCCAGCAGGGTAATACGCCAGTTACCCAGGTCAACCACCGGTTTCAGGTAATCCTGCCCCTTGGCAGCCTGCTCCATAGGCAGCGGTTCGTCGTGGTTACCGGCGAACCAGCGCTTTGGGGCCTTGATTGGCGCGGTGAGCTGCTCGAAACGCCGGTACGACTCCACGCTTCCGTCCTGGGAAAGGTCGCCGCTGGCCACCACCAGGTCGATGTGCGGCTGCTCGGCCAACACCTTTTCCACCACGCGCGCCAGGCTGTCAGCGGTGTTCAGGCCCAGCAGGGTGCCGTGCGCTTCGGCAAACAGGTGGCTGTCGGAAATCTGCACCAGCAGCACAGGTGTATCGGCGGTAGGTAGAGGTGCGCTCGGCAAGGCCGTCTCCTTGGGCGGGGATCAGCCTGGATTATGGTGGGGATGCGGGCGGGGGGCAAACCTGATGGGGGACTTGGCTCACATCTGGGGATGAAAATCTTTGCTGCGCGGGGCTGAGCTCTCGACCGCAGGCCGCCACCTGATGTTCGCTGCGGCCGACCTCAAGGCCTTCAAACCGGCGCTGAAGGCAACCAGGGGTGACGTGAGGGCATGGCTCAGCGCACATACTCATATTCATGCCCGCACGCCAGGCAATGGCTCAACCATTCCCCCAGGAACAGGTTCAACTGAGCCTTCTCGTCCGGCTGGTGCATGCTGGCATTGGGGTACGGGTACACGCTGCGAAACCGCCGGGCATGCTCGGCGCTGACCACTTCGGCCATGCGCGCATCATGGTAGACCTGCACTTCCAGCTGCGGCACCGGCAGCCACGGCAGGCTATGTTCCTGACGCACGCGCAGGGTGGTGGTATACGGGCAGGCCAGCACCACTTCCAGAGTGAGCACGCCCAGCATCTGCTCGCCCTGGGTCATGGCCACTTTGCGCGAATGCTGCTCGTGGCGCATGTTCGGCAACAGGCGCATCAGCCGAGCATAATTGGCCTCGCAGGCTGCCTGCAGGCCGACCAGATCGACGCGGTAGCGTTCGCGCAACAGGTTCACTTCCACAGCCCCCTGACTTCCTCGCGGTTCAGCGCCAGCCATTGAATGGCGATGATCGTGGCCGCGTTGATGATCTTGCCATCGCGCACAGCCTGCAGGGCATCTTCGAATGCCCAGACCGTGACGCGGATGTCCTCGTTTTCCTCTTTCAGGCCGAACAGGCCGCCCACGCCTTCGCTGCTGCAATGCCCCAGGTACAGGTGCACGAATTCGTTGCTGCCACCTGGCGAAGGGAAGTATTTGGTGATCGGCCAGAGCGCCTGCAACGTCAGTCCAGCTTCCTCCTCGGCTTCGCGGTGCGCAACTTCTTCCGGTTGCTCGGCCTTGTCGATCAGACCGGCAACCATCTCCACCAGCCACGGGTTGGCGGTCTTGAGCATGGAGCCAACGCGAAACTGCTCCAGCAGCACCACTTCGTCACGCTTGGGGTCGTAGGGCAACACGCACACCGCGTCATGACGCACGAACACTTCGCGGGTCATCTCCTTGCTGGTACCGCCGTCGAACAGTTCGTGGCGCAAGTGCAGGCGGTCAAGCTGGTAGAAACCTTTGTAGCAGTTCTCGCGCTTGAGGATCTCGACCTTGGTCGGCTGGGCCCTGTCTGTCATGTAAAACCTCGTCATCGTCCATGCAGCTTCGCGCCATCCTAACTGTGATGCCGCGTGTTTGCAGCCCCTTTCAAGACCGATCCGCGACCGGCAAGATAGGCGGCAACCCCCTGGCCCGATACTATTGAGCTTAGTGGCGAACTGAAGCCGTTGCCGAGAGTCGAAGCACGGCAGCATTTGCCCGCAACCCTCTTCCTGAACTCCAAGGAACACCATGTCGCTTCTGAAATTCACGGCCATGGCCTGCGTGGCCCTGACACTGGGCGCCTGCCAGAGCCTGTTCCAGCCGAACATGCACACTGCACTGCAAACCAAGCGTGATGCCTGGGAACACACCAAGCCCGGCTGCACCACGCCGGACTGCCCGCTGGTGAACCTGGACGTGATCCACTTTCCCGACGAGCCAGACCTGGACCCGATCATCGAGCGCCGCCTGCTGCAATTGACCCGCACCAGCAACGATGCACCGCTGCCTGCTTCGCTGAAGGAATACGAGAACACCTTCCTCAGCCAGGCGCCAACGGGCTATGGCAGCTACCTGCAATCGAAGGTACGCGAGCAGCATGACGGCCTGGTGATCATCGAAGTGTCCAGCTACCTGGATACCGGCACGCCTCACGGCACGCCAGGACGTGGTTTCATCAACTGGTCGCGCCAGCAGCATAAGGTGCTGACATTGCAGGACATGCTGCTGCCAGGCCAGGAAGCGGCCTTCTGGAAAGCCGCCGAAGAAGCACACCGCGGCTGGCTAGCGACCCGCGGCCTGGCCAGCGACCCCAAGTTCGTCCACGACTGGCCTTTCAAGCAAACGCCGCACATCGCCCTGACCTACGGTGGCGTCATTCTCAAGTATGACGTGGACACCATCGCGCCCTACGCCCTGGGCCAGCCGGAGATCAAGGTCGACTACCTGCGCCTCAATGGCGTGATCAGGCCGGAACTGTTTCCCGGCCGCGGCTGATGGCCGCCAGTACCGCGTGCAGCAACCCGGCCAGGAGCAGTGACGGCAAGGTAGCGCCCACCTCGGGGTAGAGGTTGGCCAGCACGTGGTAGGTGGCGATGCCGCCACCCCAGGCCACCAGGGCGGTCCAGCGCAGCGGCACGGCCTTGGCCTGGCTGCTGCGCTTGCGCAGGATGAAGTGGTCGACCAGCACCACGCCGAACAGCGGCGCGAACACCGAGCCGATCAACAGCAGGAAGTTCTGGTACTGGGCCAGGGGCGCGAAGCAGGCGATCAGCGTGCAGATGACGCCGATGGCCAGGGCCAGGTGTTCGACTTTCAAGCGCACCAGCAAACCGGTGGATACCGCTGCCGAGTGAATGTCGGCGAAAGCATTCTCGGACTCGTCCAGCAGAATCAGCAACAACGGAATACCGAGCCCGGCGCCTGCCAGGGCCAGCAACAAGGCATTGGTCTCGCCGCTCGGGGCAAATGCCAGGGTATAGGCCACGCCCAGGCTCATCAGCCAGAAGTTGCCCACGAAGAAACCCAGCACGGTGCCACCGAACACACCCTTGGCCGCACGGCCGAAGCGTGAGTAGTCGGCGATCAGCGGCAGCCACGACAGGGGCATGGCGATGGCGATGTCGAAGCCCGCGGCAAAGGCCATGCTGCCGTCCCCGGCCTTGGCCCACAAGGCGCCCAGGTCAGCCTTGGCGAACAGGTTCCAGGTCAGCCACAGGCAAGCCGCCAACAGCAGCCAGATTCCCCATTTGCGCAGGACCTTGCGCACGAAGGTCAACGGCCCGCTGACCGCCAGCAGGGTCGCCAATGTACCGAACACCAGGGTCCAGAGCATGGGGTTCGCCAGCAAGCTGCCTTCGCTGAAGGCGCGGGCGCCCAGCAGGCTGGCGGCGTCGCGCATGACGATGATTTCAAACGCGCCCCAGCCGACCAGTTGCAGCAGGTTGAGCAGCGCCGGCAATGACGCGCCGTATTGGCCTAGGCTCAGGCGCAAGGCGGCCATGGAAGACAGGCCGGTATCACTGCCGATCACGCCGACAGCGGCCAGCAGCACCACGCCGACGGCGGTGCCCAGCAGAATCGCCAGCAGCGAACCCGACAGGCCCAGGCCCGGCGCCAGCAAGGCACCGGTCTGCAACACCATCAGGCCGATGCCGAGGGAAAACCACAGGGAAAACAGGTCCCGGGCGCCGAATACGCGCTGGGAGGATGGGACGGCGACGTCCGGGGAGTAATGGCTGGGTGTGTTCAATTTGGATCTCGAAAGAGACATGGGTTGTTTTAAGAACCTGCAGGAGCTGGCTTGCCAGCTCCTGCGATTTTCAATGAGCCATCAGGAATGAATCAGACCTTCTGATACAGCTGGCTACCTTCCTGCTTGAACCGCTGGGCTTGCTCGCGCATGCCCTCCTCCATGGAAATATCCACCGCCTCGATCTTCTGGTTCGCAGCGTACTCACGCACTTCCTGGGTGATCTTCATGGAGCAGAACTTCGGCCCGCACATGGAGCAGAAGTGCGCCACCTTGGCCGAGTCCTTGGGCAGTGTTTCGTCATGGAAGGCCCGCGCCGTATCCGGGTCCAGGCCAAGGTTGAACTGGTCTTCCCAGCGGAACTCGAAACGCGCCTTGCTCAGGGCATTGTCGCGGATCTGCGCGCCGGGGTGCCCCTTGGCCAGATCGGCGGCATGGGCAGCGATCTTGTAGGTAATGATGCCGGTCTTGACGTCATCCTTGTTGGGCAAGCCCAGGTGTTCCTTGGGCGTCACATAACAGAGCATGGCGCAGCCGAACCAGCCGATCATCGCCGCACCAATGCCCGAAGTGATGTGGTCGTAACCGGGGGCGATGTCGGTGGTCAGCGGCCCCAGGGTGTAGAACGGCGCCTCGTCGCAGCATTCCAGCTGCTTGTCCATGTTCTCCTTGATCAACTGCATGGGCACATGGCCCGGGCCTTCGATCATGCACTGCACATCATGCTTCCAGGCGATCTTGGTCAGCTCGCCCAGGGTCTCCAGTTCACCGAACTGGGCTTCGTCGTTGGCGTCGGCGATGGAACCGGGGCGCAGGCCGTCGCCCAGCGAGAAGCTGACGTCGTAGGCCTTCATGATTTCGCAGATTTCGTCGAAGTGGGTGTAGAGGAAGTTCTCTTTATGGTGCGCCAGGCACCATTTGGCCATGATCGAACCGCCGCGGCTGACGATGCCCGTCACCCGCTTGGCGGTCAGCGGCACATAACGCAGCAGCACACCGGCGTGGATGGTGAAGTAATCCACGCCCTGCTCGGCCTGTTCGATCAGGGTGTCGCGGAACAGCTCCCAGGTCAGGTCTTCGGCTACGCCGTTGACCTTCTCCAGCGCCTGATAGATCGGCACGGTACCGATCGGCACTGGTGAGTTGCGGATGATCCACTCGCGGGTTTCATGGATGTGCTTGCCGGTGGACAGGTCCATGACGGTGTCCGAGCCCCAGCGAATGCCCCAGGTCAGCTTTGCCACTTCTTCCTCGATGGATGACCCCAGGGCGCTGTTGCCGATGTTGCCGTTGATCTTCACCAGGAAGTTGCGACCGATGATCATCGGCTCGAGTTCGGTGTGGTTGATGTTGGCCGGAATGATGGCGCGGCCGCGGGCGATTTCCTCGCGCACGAACTCGGCGGTGATTTCCTTGGGGATGCTGGCGCCGAAGCTATGGCCTTTGTGCTGTTCTTCGAGCAGGCCAGCGGCGCGGGCCTCGGCCAGTTTCATGTTCTCGCGGATGGCCACGTATTCCATCTCGGCGGTGATGATGCCTTGACGCGCGTAGTGCATCTGGCTGACGTTGGCGCCCGCCTTCGCCCGGCGCGGGTTGCGCACATGGGCAAAACGCAGCTTGGTCAGTTCGGCATCGTTCAGGCGCTGCTGGCCGAAGTGCGAGCTCAGGCCTTCCAGGCGTTCGGTGTCGCCACGGTCGTCGATCCAGGCCGAGCGTACATCGGCCAGCCCCTTGCGCACGTCGATGGTGACATTGGGGTCGGTGTAGGGGCCCGAGGTGTCGTAGACGGTGACCGGCGCGTTGATCTCGCCGCCGAAGTCGGTGGGGGTCACGTCCAGGCTGATTTCACGCATGGGCACGCGGATGTCCGGGCGCGAGCCCTGCACATAGACTTTTTGCGAACGGGTGAACGGTTGTACCGATTGCGCGTCGACCTGAGCCGATTCGCTCAGGTGGGCAAGGTTTTTTTCTTGTTTACTCATCACAGGCTCTCCAGACAGCATCCAGCAGTGGAATGTCGGGAGTGAACCTGAAAAGGCACGGACTGCACCTGGGGCGGTGCTGTGCTTGGACCGTCGCAAACCGCTCAAGAAATGAACGATTTTCCCGGACGAAGCACAAGAGGACTCGCCGGGAGGACGAGAAATCTTGTTCCCTACGCAGGCGCTAACCTGATCAGGTTCAACGGGATCCGGATTAACCGATCTCAGCCTTTCACTCAAGGCACCCCGACAAGAACGCCGTCAGTCTAGACGCCCCGCCCGCAAAACGCCAAGCCCCAGAGGGATGATGTGCGATAAATGGCGTAAATGCCTGATTGTTGCGCAACTCGCAGGCATCTACACTCGCACTGCGATTAATGACAAGGATTGAATCATGCTGCGCAAAATTGCACTGGCCATTGCCGTGTCGAGTGGGTGCAACGCCATGGCTGCGCAGATCGCCCCCCTGGCCAGCCGTACCGACCTGGTCAGCGTCTACCAGGAAGCCGTGAACAACAACGCCGACCTGGCCGCCGCCCGGGCCGACTATGCTGCCCAGAGCGAAGTGGTGCCCCAGGCACGCGCGGGGCTGCTGCCCAACCTCTCGGCGGGCAGCGATATCACCGACGTGCGTACCCAGCTCGATGAGCCAGCGCAAACCACCACCCGCAGCGGCACGACCTACCAGGCGACCCTCAGCCAGCCGATCTTCCGTGCCGACCGCTGGTTCCAGTTGCAGGCTGCCAAGGCGGTCAACGAACAGGCCGCACTGCAACTGTCGGCCACCGAACAGAACCTGATTCTGCAGACGGCCGAGGACTACTTCAGCGTGCTGCGCGCCCAGGACAGCCTGGCGGCCACCAAGGCAGAGGAAGCCGCGTTCAAGCGCCAGCTGGACCAGTCCAACGAACGGTTCAACGTGGGCCTGTCGGACAAGACCGACGTGTTGTCGTCCCAGGCCAGCTACGACACCGCGCGGGCGAACCGCATCCTCGCCCAGCGCCAGGTAGACGATGCCTTCGAGGCCCTGGTGACCCTGACCAACCGTGACTACAACTCGGTGCAGGGCATCGTCCACACCCTGCCGGTGCTGCCGCCCAGCCCGAACGATGCCAAGACCTGGGTCGAAACGGCCTCGCAGCAGAACCTGAATCTGCAGGCCAGCGCCTACGCCGTGACCAGCGCCGAGGAAACCCTGCGCCAGCGCAAGGCCGGCCATGCGCCTACGGTGGATGCGGTGGCCAAGTACCAGAAAGGTGACAACGACCTGCTGGGCTTCAGCAACCCCAGCCCCTACCCGGGGGTGGAGTACCATGGCGATGTGGAACAGCGCACCATCGGCTTGCAGGTGAACATTCCGCTGTACAGCGGTGGCCTCACCAGTTCTCAGGTGCGCGAGGCCTACCAGCGCCTGAGCCAGAGCGAGCAGCAACGCGAAGGCTTGCGCCGCCAGGTGGTGGAAAATACCCGCAACCTGCACCGGGCGGTGAACACCGATGTAGAACAGGTGCAGGCCCGCAAGCAGTCGATCATTTCCAACCAGAGCGCCGTGGAGGCCACCGAGATTGGCTACCAGGTGGGCACCCGCAACATCGTCGACGTACTCGACGCCCAGCGCCAGCTGTATTCCTCGGTACGCGACTACAACAATAGCCGCTACGACTACATCCTCGACAACCTGCGCCTCAAGCAGGCGGCAGGCACCCTCAGCCCGCAAGACCTGCAGGACCTGGCGCGCTGGCTGAAGCCCGACTACAACCCTGACAAGGACTTCCTGCCGCCAGACCTCGCGAAGGCTGCGCAGGACCTGCTCAAGCCCGCAAGGAAATAAGCGCTACCACCTGACCTGTGGGAGCTGGCCGCAACGCTTGCTGGCAAGCCAGCGCTTGCAGGGACCGGATTACTTGAGCAACGTGCCCAATGCGGTGAGCAGGCGCTCCAGGGCGCCCTGGTTGGCGTGCATCACCGCCAAGCCCGCCGCCCCCCTGCGTCGAGCGTCCTGTGGCAACTCGATCAGCTGCCGCACCGCTACCGCCAACGCCGCGGCGTCATCGACTTCGATCAGCGCATTGGCCTCACGCAGCATGGCGGCGATTTCCAGAAAGTTGAACAGGTGCGGGCCGCTGAGCACCGGCTTGGCCAGTGCCGCCGGCTCCAGCAGGTTGTGCCCGCCATTGGGCACCAGGCTGCCGCCGACGAAGGCGCTGTCGGCCAAGGCGTAGAGGAACAGCAACTCGCCCATGGTATCGCCCACCAGCACCTGGTGTTGCGCGGTAACAGGCTGGCCGCTGGAGCGCCGCACGCTGGTGAAACCTTGCTGCACGCTCAACTCGAACACACTGTTGAAACGCTCGGGGTGGCGCGGTACCAGAATCAGCAGGGCATCAGCGTGGCTGCTCAGCACCTGGCGGTGGGCGTCGAGAATGACCGGGTCTTCGCCTTCGTGCGTACTGGCCGCGATCCACACTGGGCGGCCCGAGGCCTGCCACTCTTCACGCAGGCTGGCCGCGCGCGCCAGCAACTGACTGTCCACCTTGAGATCAAACTTGATCGAACCGGTCACCTGCACGCATTCGGGCCGGGCCCCCAGTTGCCGGAAGCGCTCGGCCTCGGTCTCGGTCTGCACGGCGATCAGGCTCATTTCCGCCAACATGGGCGCGGTGAGTCTGGCAAAACGCCCATAGCCACGGGCCGACCGTTCGGATAGCCGCCCATTGGCCAAGGCCACCGGGATACCGCGCACGGCACACTGGTGAATATGGTTGGGCCATAGTTCAGTCTCCATGATCACCGCCAGGCGTGGCTGAACATGATCGAGGAACCGTGCCGACGCCCAAGGCAGGTCGTAGGGCAGATAACAGTGCTGCACACGCGGCTCGTTGCCGAACAGGGCCTGGATTCGCTCTGAACCGGTGGGCGTCATGCACGTGATGGTGATGGGCAGCCGAGGGTGGCGCAGCAGCAATTCGCGAATCATCGGCGCGGCGGCGATACTTTCGCCCACCGATACCGCGTGCACCCAGATACCACCGGTGCGCATGGGCGGCAGATTACGGGCAAAGCGCTCGCCGATGCGCTTGGCGTAGGCAGGCGCCTTGCGCGCGCGCAGCCATAGCCGCAACGCCACCAGCGGCAGCCCCAGGTGAAACAGCAAGGTATAGAGGGTTCTGTTCATGGCCGCGGAGTTTACTAGGCTCTGCAAGAAAAGTAAGGCGTGTAGCAGCGGACCCGGCCGCGTCGGCGTCGCACTCGGTAAGGCTGACGTTGCGCGGCGCCCCGGACGTGGCCAGGTCCACTGCTACGGCACCGTCGAGCCACGGCTCAGCCAATGGCCCGCAAATGGCGGGTGAAACACTCGGCCAGGTGCCGGGCCGCGGGGCCCAGCGGCTCGTCGCGGCGCCATACCAGTTCCACCACCAGCGCCGGGGGCACCCACTCGCTGGCCAGTTCCACCATCTGCTGCTGGTAGGCCGGGTACTGCACCACATGGCGCGGCAGCCAGGCCCAGCCCAGGCCACGCATCAGCAATTCGGCCATGGCGTAGAAACTGTCAGCCCGCCACACCTGCGGGCTGATGGGGTCGCCCCCAGCGTACTGGCTGGTCTGCAGCGCGATCAGTAGTTGTCGGTGACGGGCCAGGTGCTGACGGCTCACCCGCCGGGCGCTGGCCAGGGGGTGGTTGACCGCGCACACGGTGACCATCTCGACGCTTCCCAACGCCCGGCGCTCCAATTGCGCGGGCATGTGTTCATGGTGAAACAGCAGCCCCAGGTCGGCACGACGCTCCACCAGTTTGCGCGCCACCTCGCCCTGCGCGCCGCTGGCCAACTGCACTTCCAATGCCGGGTAGGTGCCGGCCAGGTCCTCCAGGCTGTCGAGCACCGGCTGGTAAGGCATCGCCTCATCCTGGGCCACCCGCAATTGTGCTTCCTGGCCTCGGTTGAGGGCCAACGCGCGACCGTCCAGGCGCTCGCACTGGCGCAGCAGTTCGCGCCCCTCTTCCAGCAGCGCCCGCCCCGCTTCAGTCAACTGCGGCTGCCGCCCGCTGCTGCGGTTGAACAAGGTCACGCCCAGGTCTTCCTCCAACAACGCGATGGCGCTGCTGACCGCCGATTGAGCGCGCCCTTGCTGGCGGGCCACTGCCGAAAACGAGCGCTGCTCGGCCACCTGCACGAACAGCACGATCTGTTCCAGATTCCATCGAAGGGCCATGGCCACCTATCTCCACCAGCGATAGGTATTCACTTTACCCCATCTGCCCAGCCACTAGAATGCGAGGCAACTTCAGAGGGTTCACACATGATTGCCTACTACTATCTTGCACTCGCCATCTGCTGCGAAGTCATTGCCACCACCAGCATGAAAGCCGTGAAAGGCCTGAGCACCCCGCTGCCGCTGATCCTGGTGATATGCGGCTATGCCGTGGCGTTCTGGATGCTGATTCTGGTGGTACGGGTCATTCCCGTCGGCGTCACGTACGCCATCTGGTCGGGCATGGGCATCGTGCTGGTGAGCATCGCCGCCCTGGTCGTCTACGGCCAGAAGCTGGACATGCCTGCCGTGGCGGGCATGGCCTTGATCCTGCTGGGCGTGGTAGTGATCCAGCTGTTCTCGAAAACCGCCGGGCACTGAGTCTGTATACTGCGGGTCTGTTTTCGCCTGTGAGGTTGCTCGATGTCATCCGCTATTTCCACTGACGTGCTGATTGTCGGCGCTGGCGTCGCCGGCCTGTGGCTCAACGCCCGCCTGCGGCGCCTGGGTTATTCGACCGTGCTGGTGGAAAATGCCAGCCTGGGTGGTGGGCAGAGCCTCAAGTCCCAGGGCATCATCCATGGCGGTGCCAAGTACGCCCTGCACGGTGCCCTGACCGGCGCCAGCGAGGCCATCGCCGACATGCCGCGGCGCTGGCGTGAAGCGCTGGCCGGCAGCGGCGAGCTGGACCTCAGTGGCGTGCAGGTGTTGTCCCAGGCGCACTACCTGTGGTCGCCCGGCACCCTGGCGGGCAACCTCACCAGCTTCTTTGCCAGCAAAGCGGTGCGCGGGCGCGTCGACCAGGTCAAAGGCAACGACCTACCGCCTGCCCTGCAGGACAAGGCATTCAAGGGCAAGGTCTACCGCCTGGCCGAGCTGGTAGTAGATACCCCCAGCGTCATCCAGTGCCTGGCGCAACTGGGCGGCGATGGCCTGCTGGCCGGCCAAAGCGTAGAACCCTTGCGGGAGAACGGTGGACTGGCCGGCCTGCGCGTCGACGGCCGCGAGATTCGCGCCCGCCGGGTGGTATTGAGTGCGGGCGCCGGTACTGCAGCGCTGCTGCAAAACCTGGGCGTGGACCAGCCGGCCATGCAACGCCGGCCGTTGCACATGATCATCGCCAAGGGCGCCACCCTCAAGCCGCTGTACGCCCACTGCCTGGGCGGCGGCACCAAGCCACGCATTACGGTCACCACCCACCCGGCCCGCGACGGCCAGTGGGTGTGGTACCTGGGCGGCGACATTGCCGAGGCCGACGGCGTGGCCCGCACGCCAGAACAGCAGATCGCCACGGCCCGCAATGAACTGGCGCAATTGCTGCCCTGGGTAGACCTGAGCCAGGTGCAATGGGCTACCTTGCGCGTCGACCGGGCAGAACCGGCGCAGTCGGGCCTGGTTCGCCCCGATAACGCGTTCCTCGCCGAACAGGGCGCGCTCCTGGTGGGCTGGCCAACCAAACTGGCCCTGGCCCCGGACTTCTCCGACCGCGTGATCGCCAGCCTGGACCGCGACGGCATCAAGCCGGGCCAACACCCGAGCCTGCCTCCATTGTCACGCCCCCCGCTGGGCCAGGCCCCCTGGGAGCAATTGCTGCCATGACCCTCGCCACCCTGCACGACCTGCATCGCCCACTGGGCAGCACCGGCCTGAGCGTTTCGCCACTGGGCCTGGGCACCGTCAAGCTGGGCCGCGACCAGGGGGTGAAGTACCCCAACGGCTTCACCATCCCCGATGATGAGCAAGCCCGCCAGCTGCTGGGCCAGGCCCGCCAGCTGGGTATCAACCTGATCGACACGGCGCCCGCCTACGGCACTAGCGAAACACGCCTGGGCCCGCTGCTGCGCGGCCAGCGCCACGACTGGGTGATCGTCAGCAAGGTGGGCGAGGAGTTCGAAGCCGGCCAATCGCACTTTGACTTCAGTGCCGCGCACACGCGCTTTTCCGTGGAGCGCAGCCTCCAGCGCCTGGAGACCGACTTCATCGACCTGGTGCTGGTGCATTCAGACGGCAACGACCTGCACATCCTCGAACACACGGGGGTATACGAGGCGTTGGTACGTTTGAAGGAGCAAGGCAAGATCCGTGGCTTCGGTTTTTCTGGCAAGACCGTGGCGGGCGGCCTGAAGGCGCTGGAAAGCGGCGACTGCGCCATGGTCACCTACAATCTCAACGAACAGGGCGAACGCCCGGTGCTGGACTACGCTGCCACGCACGGCAAGGGCATTCTGGTGAAGAAGGCGCTGGCCAGCGGCCACGCTTGCCTGAGCCCGGGCACCGACCCGGTGCGGGCCAGTTTCGATCTGCTGTTTGCCCACCCGGGCGTGGCCAGTGCTATTGTCGGTACCATCAACCCGTTGCACCTGGCCCATAACGTGGCCACCGCAGCCGCTGTCATTCGCGGGAGCTGAAACACACGGAGCCGCCCACGCGGCCGACCCCGACGCAAGAAGGAGCCGACATGCCGCGTACCCTGATAAGAAAGAACCCCAGCAACTTCAAGACCCTGCCACTGTTCGTCGAAGCCACGCCCGAAGGCTTGAGTTACCAGAGCGTCGGCATGCCGCTGAACTTCGCCCAGACCTTGCAACGCCGTCGCCAGGTGAACGTGGACGACCCCCAGCGTTTCGCCCTGGAACTGGCAAACCTGGGGGTTTCGGTGCGCCTGACCCTGACCTGGCAAAACCGCGACTATTGGGTCCTGGTACGCCAGCGCCGCCAGGACAGGGGCGACGTGGTGCTCAAGCTGATCTCCGGCTACGTGCCGGCCCACGAAATGAACCTGCCACTGCTGACTGCCATTCAGGAAGTGGCCGAAGAGTGCCTGCTGGAAACCCCTGAAGGCTGGCTGATTGGCCGCTTCAATGACACCTGGTTGCCCACGCCCTACAGCGGCGCGCTGCACTATCGGGAGAAACTGCCGTTCAGGTTGCGCCCGCTGTCCGGCGCGGCACTGCCGGTGCGCACTGGCAGCCTGAACCTGATCGAACGCCCGCGCGCCTATGTCCACCTGCCCACGGCCTCGCTGCAACTGGTGTATGACCTGCGCCTGGAATTGCCCAAGGAAGCCCGTAACCTCAGCCTTTTCCATGTGGATGAGCGCCTGGAGAAAGAACAACTGGTGGCCCGCCTGGACCGCAGCAGGCCCGACCTGTACCTGATGCCGCTGGACGAAGGCAAACCCTGCGCGGAGCTGTACACCCTGAAAAAAGGCCAACTGCACCCGGCCAGTACCCGAGGTCTCTGCCTGGCAGAGAGCTTCGCACCGCAGGAGGGCTGGGTGGTGCGTGAAGAAAGGATTCGCTGGAAGGACTGGCTGAACCAGCAGGGCCTGGCCGAAGTGCGCAAACCCCGCACTGGCCTGCGCAAACTCACCCACAAGGCCCGGGCACTGCTGCGCCTGGCGCGGGGCAATCTGCACAAATAGCCTCCTCGCCGCCCTGCCGTTACCTGTGGGACCGGTCGAAGCTCGGGAACGCCACACCGCGGTATGCCTGCAATACCGCGCCGTCTGCTTCCCGAGCTGGCGCCCGGTCCCACAGAGGTGGTCTCAATCGCTGGGAACACCCTGTGGCCGATCCCCATGCTTCGGGCAGGTTCAGTTGCTGCGGATCTTCTCGACGATGGCGGTGGTCGAGCTGTTTTCCACCAGCCCCAACACCTTCACGGTACCGCCGTAAGCCTTGACGATGTCAGCGCCCACGACCTGGTCCACCGAGTAGTCGCCGCCCTTGACCAGTACATCAGGCCGTACATGGGTCAGCAGGTTTTCCGGAGTGCCTTCGCCGAAGCTGATCACCCAGTCCACCGCGCCAAGGCCCGCCAGCACGGCCATGCGCCGGTCAACGCTGTTGATCGGGCGGCCAGGGCCTTTGAGGCGACTGACCGAGGCATCATCGTTGACCGCCACGATCAGGCGGTCGCCCTGCGCACGGGCTTGCTCCAGGTAGGTCACATGGCCCGCGTGGAGGATGTCGAAGCAACCGTTGGTGAACACGATCGTCTCGTTATGGGCACGGGCATCCTCGATCGCCAGTTGCAGCTGGTCGAGGCCCAGCACGCCACGCTCCGACCCTTCCTCGCGCTGGATGGCACGGCGCAGTTCCGGGGCGCTGATGGCCGCGGTACCCAGCTTGCCCACCACGATGCCCGCAGCCAGGTTGGCCAGGGCCACGGCGTGGGGCAACTCCTCGCCAGCGGCAATGGCCGCGGCCAGGGTGGAAATAACCGTATCGCCGGCGCCGGTCACGTCGAACACTTCGCGGGCACGGGCCGGCAAATGCAGCGCCGGGTGCTCGGGGCGCAACAAGGTCATGCCATGCTCGCCGCGGGTCACCAGCAGCGCCCCCAGCTCCAGGTCGCTCATCAGCTTCGCACCCTTGGCCACCAGTTCGGACTCATCGGCGCAACCGCCGACGATGGTCTCGAACTCGCTCAGGTTCGGGGTGATCAGGCTGGCGCCGCGGTAGATGGAAAAGTCCTTGCCCTTGGGGTCGGCCAATACCGGAATACCCTTGGCCCTGGCGGCCTGGATCAACGCCTGGTGGTTCTTCAACGCGCCTTTGCCGTAGTCGGACAGCACCAGCACCTTGATCCCCTCCAGCAGCTCATCCACGTCGGCGCCCAGCGCCAGCGGGTCGGTGGCGAAGGGCTCTTCGAAATCGATACGCAGCAATTGCTGGTGGCGGCTCATGACCCGCAGCTTGACGATGGTCGGCTGGTGGGCAATACGCTGGAAATGGGCACGCACACCGGCGGCCTGCAGGCTGTTGGCGAGGCTTTCGGCCGCCTCGTCCTGGCCAGTGACACCCACCAGCGACGCCGGGGCGCCGAGCGCGGCGATGTTAAGGGCAACGTTGGCCGCGCCACCTGGGCGATCCTCGATCTGCTCGACCTTGACCACCGGCACAGGCGCCTCGGGAGAAATCCGTGAGGTACCGCCATGCCAATAGCGGTCGAGCATGACATCGCCGACCACCAGAACAGGGGCTTGATCGAATCGCGGCATGGACAACTTCATGGGCAACCCACATACAAATAGACAGGGGCGGGATATTAGCACAGCAGGGGCGCCCGCTTCCCGCTCAGGCGACCTGCAGATGATCGAGCAATAACAGGGTGGCTTCTTCCACCGACAGGCTCGCGGTGTCGATCTTGCAATCGGCGTCCAACGGCGCCTCGTAGGGGCTGTCCAGCCCGGTGAAGTCCTTGAGCTGGCCGCTCAAGGCTTTGCGGTAAAGCCCTTTGGGGTCGCGGCGTGCACAGGCGGCGAAAGGCGTGCTCACGTAAACGGAAAGGAACTCGCCCTTACCGAACAATGCCCTGGCGGCTTCGCGCTCGGCGCGAAATGGCGAGATAGCCGCCACGATCACCACCAACCCGGCCTCGACCATCAACCGAGCCACCTCGGCCATGCGACGCATGTTTTCCTTGCGAGCCGCCGCGTCCATGCCCAGGTCCTTGCACAGCCCCCCACGAACGTTATCGCCGTCCAGCAGGAACGTGTGCAACCCGCGCCGATGCAATTGCACCTCCAGCGCGTTGGCGAGCGTCGACTTGCCCGCGCCAGACAGCCCCGTCAACCAGATGCAGCGTGGCTGCTGGCCCTTGATCGCGGCGCGCGCGGTGGTCGGGACGCTGGGGGCGCAAGGCTGGATCTGTGGTGCCTCTCCCAGGCCAGGCAGGGCCTCACTCATAACCGAGCAACTCATAATCACGTTGGTAGGCACGGCGAACCAACCGCCGCGTTCGAACCGAACAGAAGTCCCGGGCCTGCGCTTGCAGGCGCTGGCGTGACGGGTTGACCCGTGGCAAGTCGCGCTCAACCCCGAAATGCTCGCATAACTGCCCAAAGTCATCGCCGATATTTTCCTGACGGCCGATGAAGTCCATGGCCATATGGCCCAGCGAGTCGACGAGGAAATCGGTCTGGGGGGCGAAATGAATCTGCTTGTGCAGGTTGTCGGCATGCAGCCAGTGGCTGACGAACTGGTTGAAGTCCGTGTACCGGTTGACCATGGCGTGAGCCGTGTGGTCGCGGTCGTTGGGCGGGTTGCCCTTCAGGTAGGCGAACGCCGAATACGCCCGTTCCAGCGGGTCGCGCACGAAGGCGAACTTGAAGCTGGCGGCAAACTGGCGAGGGAATTGCTGTTCGTACCAGTACAACGGGATATGGCCCGGGTACCAACCATCGAACAGGGCGGTGCACACGCTGCTTCCCGCGCACTTGGGCACATGTATGAACAGGCAGTCGCGCTGGGCGAAGGCCTCGGGAAAACGCAGGCTGGCCGACATGGACTTGTTGACAGCCTGGCGGTCAACCACCGAAAGGCGGCCCAGCAGAAAGGACCTCTGGGACTTGGGAAGTAACTTCCAGACGAAACGTTGCAGCATTGCAGTACCCGTTTGAGTGCGGCGGCCCGTGTGGGCTACCCGCGACAGCGAGACTCGACAATAGCAACGCGAGGCTGAAGATATATTTACCTTTGGTCAACAACGTAAAGGGGGCGACACAAAGGCCGCCCCCAACGTAAAGACCTGACTACATGTGGCCGTCAGGTGATGTCGGCCGCCACCGGCTCATCCAGCCCCATGGCATGCAGCTTGGCATAGAAGCCGTTGTGCGCCAGCAACTGGTCGTGGGTGCCGCGCTCGACGATCTGGCCCTGGTCCATCACCAGAATCAGGTCGGCCTTCTCGATGGTCGACAGGCGGTGGGCGATAACCAGGGTGGTACGGCCTTTCATGACCTGGTCCAATGCCGCCTGGATATGCCGCTCCGACTCAGTGTCCAGCGCCGAGGTGGCCTCGTCCAGAATCAGCAAGGGGGCGTTCTTGAGCAGTGCACGGGCAATGGCCAGGCGCTGGCGCTGGCCACCGGACAGCAGCACGCCGTTCTCGCCTACCTGGGTATCGAAACCGTTGGGTAGTTGCTGGACGAAGTCCATGGCATACGCATCGGCCGCGGCCTTCTCGATATCGGCCCGCGGCGCGCCAGCCAGGTCACCGTAGGCGATGTTGTTGGCCACGGTATCGCTGAACAGCGTCACGTGCTGGGTCACCTGGGCGATATGGCGGCGCAGGTTGATCAGCTTGAAGTCCTCGACCTCGACGCCATCGATCAGAATCTCGCCATCGGTATGGTGGTAGAAGCGCGGGATCAGGCTGGCCAGGGTCGACTTGCCACTGCCCGAACGGCCCACCAGCGCCACCATCTGCCCCGGCTCGACGGTGAAACTGATGTTGTCCAGCACACGCCGCTCGGTGTCGGGATAGGTGAAGCTCAGGTTGCGCACTTCCAGGCGGCCACTGACGCGCTCGCGCTCGACGGTGCCGTTGTCCACTTCCGGCTCTTCATCCAATTGCTCGAAGATGCTCTCGGCACCGGCGACACCTTTCTGGATGGTGGAACTGACTTCCGACAGCTGACGGATCGGCTTGGGCAACAGGCCGGCCAGGGTGATGTAGGCGATCATGTCACCGGGCGAAGCATCACCGCGCAGCAGCAGCACCAGGAACATCAGCACGGCCATGGCGGTGTAGATCACCAGTTGCAGCATGGGCGTGTAGATGGAACCGGTGCGGGTCATGCGCAGCTGCTTGTCGGTGTTGCTCTGGCTGGCCTTGAAGAACCGCTCGCGCTCGAACGCCTCGCCGCCGAAGCTGCGCACCACGCGGTAGCCCTGAATGGTTTCGGAAGCAACATGGGTCACATCGCCCATGGCTACCTGGATTTTCTTGCTCTGCTTGCGGAATTTGCTGCTGGCGGTACGCACCATGACGGCGATCAGCGGCAGGATGGCGACCATCACCAGGGTAAGGCGCCAGTTCATCAGCAACAGCGAGCCGAACAGGAACACCACGGTCATGCCTTCGCGGATCACCACCTTGATGGCGTCGGTGGCCGCGCCCGTGACCATGGTCACGTTGAAGGTGATGCGCGAGATCAGGCGCCCGGAATTGTTCTGGTCGAAATAGCGGTTGGGCAGGGTGAGCAGGTTGTTGAACAACTGAAGGCGCAGGTCTTGCACCAGGCCCAGGGAAACCTTGGCCAGGAAGTAGTTGCCCAGGTACGACCCCAGCCCCTGCCAGGCCGCGATCAGAATGATCAGCAGCGGCACCGCCTGCAGCAGCCGCAGGTCGCGCAGGTAAGGCACGGTGGGGAACAGCGAGGCATTGGGGTTGGTCAGGCCATCGACGAAATACTTGAGGATGTAGCCCAGCATCGGCTGCGTGGAGGCAAAGATGAGGAAGCCTACGATGCTCAAGGCAAAAATGCCCACGTACGGCCGCATGTAGGACAGCAGGCGGAAGTAGACCTTGAGGCTGGACGGTTCGGCTTTTTCTGAATGACTCATAAAAATCTGCACGTACAAGAGAACGGAAATACTACCACAGGGGCGGCCGGTTAAGCGTATGGGGGCCAGCTAGGGTATGATAGCCGGCTATTTTCAGGGGGCCGGCATGCAAAAACTCGACTACGCGGACTATCAGGTCCTTCGCCAGGGTGCCCGGGTCATCGAGGCCGACGGCCACGGCGAGAAAGTCTTGCTGCTGCCCAACGGCAACTTCATCAAGCTGTTTCGCCGCAAGCGCGTGATCACTTCGGCAGCGCTGTTCCCCTATGCTCGACGGTTCGCCAGCAACACCCAGGCGCTGAGCAAGCGCGGCATTCCTTGCCCGCGCATCCTGGGCATTTACCGCGTTGCCGAGATAGAACGGGACGTGGTGCATTATGCCCCCCTGCCCGGCCAGACCCTGCGCCAGCTGATCACCGCCGACGTGCCGCCACCCCGCGCCCTGCTGACCCAGTTCGCCCGCTTCGTGGCGCAGCTGCATGAGCGAGGGGTGTACTTCCGTTCCCTGCACCTGGGCAACGTGGTGATGACCCCGCAGAACGAGCTGGGCCTGATCGACATCGCGGACCTGCGCACCTACCCCTGGGCACTGCGCAAGAGCCTGTGCCTGCGCAACTTCCAGCACATGCTGCGCTATGACGAAGACCGCCAGTGGCTGCTGCAGGAAGGCGGGGTGCCGTTCCTCGACGCCTACGCCCGTCATGCCCCGCAAAAATGGAACAGTGAACAACTGGCCCAGCGCCTGGTCTGACCTGCCAGGCGGGGGTGCATTCGCCTTCATCCCATGGCAAGATCATTGCAGTGGTGCGCTCGGCCTGTGAACGCCCCTTTTCAATCGACGACAGCCCCCCAGGTTGATGTCAGCGACACTCGTTCAACTGACTCTGTCGCCCGTTTGCGCGAGAATTCTGCTCAAGGCCACTTTATGACTGCACGCACCAATGACCAGCCGCTAGTGACAGTCCTTATCGCGTGCTACAACCACGCGGCCTATGTGGAGGCCAGTATCGCGAGCGTGCTGAACCAGACCTATCCCCACATAGAGCTGCTGGTCATCGACGATGGCTCCAGGGACGACAGTGTCGCCCTGCTTCGCCAATTGCAGGCCCGACACGGCTTCGACCTTCAGGTCCAGGAAAACCAGGGCTTGTCGCGCACCCTCAATGCTGGCATAGCCCGCGCCCGCGGCTCGCTGATCGTGCCGTTCGGCTCCGATGACATCATGCTGCCCCACCGCATCGCCACCCAGGTCAGTTACATGGCCGACAAGCCGGAAGTAGGTGCCTGTTCAGCCAATGTCGAAACCATCGACCACTTCGGCCAGGTGATGGGCGCCCGCGAACAGCGCCACCGCAACCTGCCATTCCGGCGCCTGGAATTCGATGACCTGTTCCTGGGCCGCAAGCCGGGCCCCAGCGCGGCCACCCTGATGTTCCGCCGTGAGGCGCTGCAACAGGTAGGCGGCTTCAACCCCGACATTCGGCTGGAAGACATCTACATCACCCTGGCCATTCTGCGTGCCGGCTATTACATCGACGTGCTGGGCGAAGTCCTGGCACAGTATCGCGACCACCCCACCAACACCTTCAAGAATGGCCGGTTCATGATCGACAATGTACTGCGCACCTATGCGCAGTTCAGCGACCACCCGGACTATGAACAGGTGTGCATGCGTTTTCGCAACTCGATGTTCCTCAAGTTCGCCAAGAACAACAAACCGCTGGCGCGCGAAACCCTCAAGCAGATTCCGCTTCGCCACTGGAACCGCAAGACCGTGCGCGGCCTGTTCAGGCTACTGTCACCACGCCCCCAGCACCATTGATGGCCTGCGCGGCTAGCGCGCCTGCAGGCGCAATGCCAGTGCACGGCCATATACCATGGCCATTGGAATCCAGATCAGGAACCAGTGCTCCTTGGGCCGCGAGAAGAACGCATTGCCTTCGGTAAGGCCAGCGGCGAACCCGTAGATCAGCCAGGTGCTGGCGATGATCATCAGCGGGTCGCGACGCAGTTGCCAGCACCAACGCGCCGCGGTCGCATAAAGCCCCAGCCATAGCACCAGGCCGACAATACCGGCTGAATACAGCACGCCCAACTCGATATTATGCGGGTCGGAGAAGGTGACGCCTGGCAACTCCGGGATGCTCACCGTCATGGAGGTCCCATACCCGTAGCCCAGCAGGGGCTTGAGGCTGATCTGGTGCAGGGAGTCAGCCCAGATGGATGGGCGGTAGGAGACCCCACGCTGGGTAATCTGCGCGGGATCAACCAGCAGCAGTACTACCACCAGTGCCGCCACCAGGCCGACCAGCAATAGCGCACGGCGGCGGTTACCGACGACCAGCAGCCACAGCACGGCCGCGCCCAGCCCGACCATGGGCGTGCGCGAACCGGTGGCCAGAATAGCCACGCCCAGCGCGGCCAGGCATAACAATGACAGCGCATCGAGCATTCGCGGCGCCAGTATCCAGCTCGCGAGCCAGTAAGCGGCGAATGCGCCCAGCACATGGGCGGTCAACAACGGGTTTTCCAGCGCCCCGTAGCCGGTCAGGCGGCCATCGATGGGCCGCGGCGTGACCAGAAACCACACCACCGAACCCGCCGCGAACACCGCCGCCAGCACTGCTGCGGCCCGGGTGCAGAGGATAAAGCGGGGAGCATCGATATGGTTCATCAACCCGGCCGAGAACAGCAGCAGGCCAAGGTAAAAGGGACGCTTGTAGCCATCGTCGAAACCGTCGATGCCCGCTGCCCAGAACTGGCTGATGAAGATGTAGACGCTGAAAAGCAGGAAGGCGATGAACAGGCTGTTGCCTAGCAGCGGCTTGAGCAAGCGGGGGCGCAGTACCAGGGCAACCAGGGTAGGCAATGCCAGCAGTACATAGAACAGGGTATGCACCGCGGAGCGGTTGCCCACCCAGAACAGGCCAGTCAGCAGCACGACCCAGCCCAGGGGCAGCACGTACTGAATCAGAAACTCACTGACACGCCGGTTGACCGGCAGCGAAGGTACAAGGGTAGACATCCGTATTCTCGAATCCTTTAGCCATACAGGCTGGGGCGGCAAAAAAAGGCGGGACGCGTAAATCTGCACGGCCTGGCCCGTTTGTTCAAATGAAACTAGCCAGCCAAGGCTCGGCGCAGGCGCAACCACCACTCGCCCAGGCCGCCCTTGAGCGCCGCCGGGCGCAGCGCGGGGCGCATGGCCTCGACGATCTGTTCACCAATTCGCGCGAAGCTGTACTGGCTTTGCACCAGCTGCTGGCCGTTACGGGCGATGCGCTGCACAAGCTCGGGGTCGGCGCGCAGTACGGCGAGCTTTTCCTGCAACTGCTCCACGCTGCGGTAGAGCACCAGGTTGTGCATGTCCACGAAGCCCAGCGCCCGGTTCTCCACCTCGCCCTGATCCCACGCCAGCAACACGCACCCGCAGGCCATCGCCTCGAAGTTCTTGATCATGTACTCGCCCATGCCGACATCGGCACCGACGAAGAAGCGTATGCGGTTGAGGGTATTGAGGTAGTCCTCACCGGACTTGGTACGCGTGACCAGCAGGTTTTCACGTGCCCCCAATTCGTCCAGCAGCACCTTGCGGCCACTGTAGGCGACACTGTTGGTGCTGCCGACGAAGGCCAGCTCGATGTCCCGCTCTACCCCCAGGTCACGCAGCAGGGTCTGGTCGTAACCCTTGGCGACGAATACCGCATCAACGTCTTCCTGACGCAACCGCTCGGTCACCTGGAAACCGGAGCTGATCACCCGCACCCAAGGGATACTGCGGTAATGACGGCTGAATTTGCCGGTGTATTTGCAGTCGATGTAATTCTGGTAGGCGTCGTGCTCCAGGATCACCAGGTTCGGCACGCTGCGAATGAAGGCCACCTGGCGGATTTCCTGCTTGAAACGCAGGAAGAACAGAATGCGGTCGTATTGGCTGGCATCCACTTCGCGACGGAAATAGCCACGCAGGTCGCGCTGGTCGGCGCTGTCCAGCCAGCGCAGGTCGCACTCGCAGTGCTCGGCCACGGCCTGATAAAGGCGATCAAGAATCACCCGCTGCTCTTTTTGTACCAGGAACAGCACCTTCATTCTTTACTCCGCGACGGCGAACCGATCCAAAACAGCTCATGGCGGCGCACAGCCTTGCGCATGAATTCATTCTCGCCATAGGGCGGCCAGCGTCTTGCCGCCAGGCACTGCTGCAACCAGCGGCGCAGGCGGCGCTTGAACGGCGGGCGGGGCTGCAGGTCATGCATCATGCCCAACGCCATGGCCTTATCGACCTGGGTGGCTGGTGCCAGTTCCAGGCAGCACGGCACCATGACCTGCGAGGCATCAAAAAACGGCGGCAGGCTGACGCCCGCATGGGCATCGCCCATGGGCCAGCGATCGTTGTCGTGCAAGTGGTTGGCGTAGCCCAGTATCAGCTCCGGCTGCCAGGACAACCCTTCCAGGGCTTCCACCACCGCAGCCTGGGAACAGATGTGGTCGGGGTGTGGGTCAATGGCTGGGTGCGGCATCACCAGCACCTCGGGGCGCGCCAGTTCCAGCACGGCCCGCAGGTCAGCCAGCAGGTTGTTCCAGCTCGGCACACCATCGGCGTCGCCAGGCAGCGTCACGCTGTTGTACTGGCGAAACAGGCGGGTATCGGCCAGGTCGGCTTCACGCGAGCCAATGGCCTGGTCCGGCGCCGCCTGCATGGCGGGCAACTGCAGGCAGAAATAGCCCAGTTGCACGCACCGCTCCTGTGGCACGCCGGCCCACGCAGGCACGGCAATGCTGTCCCAGGCACGCAGGCGACCTTTCAACCGCGCGGCCTCGGCCCGAGGCAGGCCCATGGCCTGGTAATGTTCGGCTTCGATCTCGCCGGCGGTCAAGGTGACGATCCAGCTGTCGGCCTGGCTGTACAGCCCGAAGGCGGCGAGCTCGGCGTCGTCGGCGTGGGGGGCGATGACCATGACCCGGCGGTTGCGCAGCTCGGGGTGGCGCCACAGCCACAGCCGCGGTTCGCCCGCCAGCCGGCAGTGGCGCCCGCGCAGTTGCAGGTCGCCCGCGGCCAGGGCGGCGCTGAAACTGCTCAGGTTCAGGTAACGCACGCCACCCACGCCGCGCTCGAACGCCTGGTAATCCACTTGGCCAGCACCGCTTATCTGCACCTGGGGGTCGATGAAACGCCCCAGCCAGCCCGCTTTGACGTGCACCGCAAGCATCAGTGTCTCGCCGCCGGTCAGCACCAGCTCATCAGCCAAGCGCAAGCGACCGTCGGCCAGGGTGACGCCGGGCTGTAGAGCATCGGTACCGAAGTTGTACTGGTAATCGTCGCCTGGCGCGTAGAACAGGTGGTCGGCGAACCAGGCCTCGTGGGCCACCCAGGCCAGCACAGCCAGCAGCGGCGCCAGCCACCACTTCACCAGTACGCCCAGAAGTACCAATACCACCAGCCCGGCCAGCAGGGCCAGGCGCTTGTTACGGCGATGACGTTTGAGAAGCTGCTGTTTTCGGCTCAAATCTGGAATACCGGTACGGGGTTGCACCAGCGGTCCTTGTACTCTCGGTCGGCGCGACCGAAGGAAAACCGTAGTGCCTTGCCAAGGGAGCGGGCATCTTCCCACGCTGCCTGGGTATTGAGGAAGCTGAGCACGCTGCCGGGGCTGAACGCTCGCGTCTGCGGGTCGACGCCGCCATTGATGTACTCGATGCTGACCCATTGCGGGGCCTCGACGCGGTACACCAACTGGATGGCGATGGGGGCATCGTTGAGAAACAGCACCGAACCGATCAGCAGCTCACGAAGCAGTTCGACCACTTCAGCCATGCGCTCGGCACCGGTAGCAGGAAACTCCCAGCGGCGCTGGAACAGGTCGCAATAGATTGCCGCCAGTTCGCTGCTGCTGAAATCGCTGACCGGGCGCACTACCCCGCCCGCCTCTTCCAATAGCCGCAATTCGCGACGCTGGTTGTAGCGGAATTTCTTCGACAGGTCTTCCGGGGTGCGCGCCATGGCCAGCGCTTCGGCCTGAGGCTTGAGGTTGGCGAAACGCCCCTGGTTCAGTTCCGACAGGTAACGCACGGCATGGCGCAAAGGCGCCTGCGCATCCGCGGCGGCGGGAAGAATCAGCTCGGCATTGCCCAGGTCGAACAGGCCTTTCTTGCCGGCACGCTTGAGCACATCCTTGGACAGGGCCACGCAGCGACCCCAGGTGGGAATGGCAGCCGTGAGCTGGCCATTTTGCTCCCAACCAAGGTAGCGCACGGGAATACCCGCCAAGTCGGCCAGGCGCTCCACTACCAGCGGGTGGGTAGCCACGCTACCGCCAAAACGCTGCCAGGCCTGTGCATAGGTGGCAGCATCGATGAGTGACCAGCCGCGTTCGCGCCAGCCCTGAAAACGGTTGAGCATCAAGCCTCCGCGGTAATATCGGTGACTTGCGGCAGGCGCCAGAAAGTCTCGCTGACGGCCCGGTCCGAAAAACGCTCGCCCAGGCGCTGCGCCATCAGTTCGGCACAGGCCTGGCGCTGCTCGGCATTCAGCGTAGACACGTGCACCAGGGCCTGGGCCAGGTGCTCGGCGTCGCCGAAGGGGAACAGGATGCCCACGCCTTCCACGACCTCCTTGGCCCCCCCACAAGCCGTGGCCAGCAAGGGCACACCAGCGGCCATGGCCTCCAGCAGCACCATGCCGAACGGCTCGTTGTCGGAGCTCAGGGCAAATACATCGAAGGCCCGAAAGTAGCGGCGTGCCTCGGCCACCTGGCCCAGGAAGCGTACCCGCTCGCTGATGCCCAGTTCAGTGGCCAGTTCCTTGAGGTCCTGTTCCAGCCGGCCCGACCCCATGATCGCCAGCAGCGCATTGGCAGGCAATGCCGGCAGCGCCTGGGCGAAACCACGCAGCAGGGTTGCCTGGTCCTTGTCGGGGTGCAGGCGGCCGACGTTGCCGACCACCCAGGCATCGGCCTCGAGCTTGAGCGCCTGGCGCGCTTGCTCGGCGGGCAACTGGCTGGCCTGCAGGGCCGCCACGTCGATGCGGTTATACAGGGTACGGATGCGCCCGGTCGGCCACTTGGGCAGGCAACGGCGCATGTCGTCGCGCACCGCGTCCGACACCCCCAGCAGGCTCAGGCGCTTGCGGAACAGATGGGCGAACAGCTTGCGAGAGCGGCGCTCGTAGTCACCGAAGGCGTGGTGCACGCCGATCACCGGCAGGTCGGTAGCCAGCAAGCTGATGTAGATGGGTTTGAAACGGTGGGCGATGCAGAAACTGAAATCGCGGCTGGCGGCGATCTTGCGCAGGTCACGGATGGCACCCAGCTTCAGGCCACGAATGGCCTTGGAGCTGTATTCCATGAACAGCACTTCATCGGACGCACAGCCGGCCGCCACCTGCGGGTCGGCGACCCCGGTCAGGAAGACCGTGGTCACACGATAGCCGGTACCGGCGAAGAGGCTGGCGTATTGCCGCGCGCAGTCCAGGAACGGCCCGTCATAGCCGTGGCAGAACTGCAGCACATGGCGCTCAGCCGAGCGTGTCATAAGCGTTCGCGCCGTCTTTGACCACCAGGATGTCTTCCATGATCAGGTATTGCAGATCGGAACCGAAGAACATGTTCAGGGCGTCGGTAGGCGAGCAGATCATCGGCTCGCCACGGCGGTTGAGCGAGGTGTTCAGCGACACGCCGTTGCCGGTCAGGTCTTCCAGGGCCTTCATCATGTCATAGTAGCGCGGGTTGTATTCGCGCTTGAGCACCTGGGCGCGGGACGTACCGTCCTCGTGCACCACTTCCGGCACGCGGGTCTTCCACTCTTCGGATACTTCGAAGGTGAAAGTCATGAAGGGGGCCGGGTGATCGATCTTGATCATTTGCGGGGCCACGGTGTCGAGCATCGACGGGCAGAAAGGCCTCCAACGCTCGCGGAACTTGATCTGGTGGTTGATGCGGTCAGCCACGCCTTCGACGCTCGGGCAGCCGATGATCGAACGACCACCCAGCGCGCGCGGGCCGAATTCCATGCGGCCCTGGAACCAGGCCACCGGGTTGCCGTCGACCATGATCCTGGCGATGCTCTGGGGCATGTTTTCCAGCTTGCGGAACACCGGCTTGCTCGGGTGGCGCGCACAGGCGGCGATCACGTCTTCGTTGCTGTACGAGGGGCCGAGGTAGACGTGCTCCATCTTCTCGACCGGCACGCCACGGGCGTGGGATACATACGCCGCGGCACCGACCGCGGTACCGGCATCGCCCGACGCAGGCTGCACGAACAGCTCCTTCACGTCGTTGCGCGCGATGATCTTCTGGTTCAGCTTGACGTTCAGGGCACAGCCACCGGCGAACGCCAGCTTGCCGCTTTCCTTGAGCACGTCGCCCAGGTAGTAGTCGATCATCTGCAGCGCCAGCTTCTCGAACAGCGCCTGCATGCTGGCCGCGTAGTGAATGTACGGCTCGTCGGCGATGTCGCCTTCACGTTTCGGGCCCAGCCATTCGATCAGCTTGGGCGAGAAGTAGAAACCTTTGCCTTTCTCTTTATAACGGCGCAGGCCGATGACGTTGGCATAGTCGGTGTTGATCACCAGCTCGCCGTTCTCGAAGCTGGCCAGGCGCGAGAAATCATACTTGCTGGCGTCGCCATACGGCGCCATGCCCATGACCTTGAACTCGCCGTCGAGCATCTCGAAGCCCAGAAACTCGGTGATCGCGCCGTACAGGCCGCCCAGCGAATCCGGGTCGAAGAAATCCTTGATCTTGTGGATCTTGCCGTTTTCGCCGTAGCCGAAGAACGTGGTGGCGTACTCGCCCTTGCCGTCGATACCCAGGATCGCGGTTTTTTCCTTGAAGCCCGAGCAGTGGTAGGCACTGGACGCGTGGGCCAGGTGGTGTTCCACCGGCTCGATCTTGATCTTTTTCGGGTCGAAGCCCAGTTGCTCCAGGCACCAGACGATCTTGTTGCGGTAGCGCTTGTAGCGGCGGTTACCCATCAACAGCGCATCGAGGGCGCGATCCGGGGCGTACCAGTAGCGCTTGGCATAGTGCCAGCGGGCCTTGCCGAACAGGCTGATGGGGGCGAAGGGAATCGCCACCACGTCAACGTCCGAAGGCTTGATGCCGGCCTGCTCCAGGCAGAACTTCGCCGATTCGTAGGGCATGCGGTTCTTTGCATGTTTATCGCGAACGAAGCGCTCTTCTTCGGCGGCCGCGATCAGCTTGCCGTCGATGTACAGGGCCGCGGAAGGATCATGGCTAAGGGCGCCGGACAGGCCAAGAATCGTCAATGCCAAGGGTCTAGCCTCTTTAAACGGAATATGTGCGCCGGGGGCCTCGGGGGCGGTGGGCAGCTAAAGCGCGGGATTATAGCGCATTCGGGCGGGGGGCTGCATATGGGGGGCGAGGTGACGCAGGACGCAGGCCGGGCGAAGCTCGGGAAACAGGCGACGCGCACTCAACCCTTGATAGACTTGCCCGCTTTCATACCTCTACCACCCCGGATCACTGCCATGCCCTCTACCCCGCCCTTCCTGCGCCGTCGCAGCCTGCTCACCGGCCTGCTGCTGGCCAGCCCCATGGCCCAGGCGGACACGCCCGAGGTCGTGCTGGATTCGGTAGTGGTCAGCGGTGCTCGTAGCGAAAGCCGCAGCTTTGACCTGCCGTATTCGGTGAACAGTGTCAGCCAGGAGCAGATTCACGACGGGCAATTGGGCATCAACGCCTCCGAAGTGCTGCAACGGGTGCCTGGCCTGGTGGTCCAGAACCGCCAGAACTATGCTCAGGACCTGCAGATTTCCTCCCGCGGCTTCGGCGCGCGCTCGGCCTTCGGGGTGCGCGGGCTGAAGCTGATCGCCGACGGTATCCCGGCCAGCACGCCGGATGGCCAGGGCCAGGCCGCCACGTTCAACCTCGACACCGCCGAGCGCATCGAGGTGCTGCGCGGGCCGGCGGCGACCCTGTACGGCAGCAATGCCGGCGGCGTTATCCAGATGTTTTCCCGCGACGGCCAAGGCGCGCCCAAAGTCGGCGCCGAGACGCTGATGGGCAGCGACGGCATGAGCAAAAACCATGTGTACGCCGAAGGGGGAATCGATGAGGACACCGGTTTCGTGCTCGACGCCTCGCGCATGGACACCGACGGCTACCGCGACCACAGCGCCGCGCGCCGCGACACCACCTTCGCCAAGCTCAACCTCAAGCCCGACGAAGACAGCAAACTGGCGCTGATCTACAGCAGCCTGGAACAGAATGGCACCCAGGATCCGCTGGGCCAGACCTGGGCGGCCTACAAGGCTGACCCCCGCTCGGTGGCCACCAACGCACTGACTTACAACACCCGCAAGAGCATCGACCACCAGCAGCTGGGGGCGAACTACGAACGCTATTTCGGCGATGCGACGCTGCAGGCCACGGCCTACTACGGGACGCGCAGCGTGATTCAGTATTTGTCTATTCCCAAGGGCTCGGCCGCCGATACCCGCGGCGGTGGCGTGGTCAACTTCGACCGTACCTTCTATGGCGGCAGCCTGCACTGGGTACAGCCGATCCTCAGTGCACCCGGGGACTTAAAGGTGATTGCTGGCCTCGACTACGACCGCAGCCAGGATGACCGCCAGGGCTATCAGAACTACGTCGGCAGTAACCTTGGCGTGAAAGGCGCCCTGGGCCGCGACGAAACAGACACTGCCACCAGCCTCGACCCCTTCATCCAGGCCAACTGGGCGCTAGGCGACTGGACCCTGCAAGCCGGCCTGCGCCACAGCACCATGCGCATGGAGGTGCATGATCAGTTCTTGAGCAACGGCGACGCCAGCGGCAGCAAGGACTACCAGCAGAACACCCCGTCGCTGAGCGTGATGTACGCCTTCAACGACAACCTGCACGGCTATGTCAGCGTCGGCAAAGGCTTCGAAACCCCCACACAGGCGGAAATGGCCTACGCCCCGGGCGCAGCCGAAGGCTTCAATTTCGGCCTCAAGCCGTCCGAAAGCAAACAGTATGAGATAGGCCTGAAAGCCAAAGTGGGCGAGAGCAGCCGTATCAACGCGGCACTGTTCCAGATCACCACCGACGATGAGCTGGTGGTCGCCGACTCCACCGATGGCCGCACCAGCTACCAGAACGCCGGCCGCACCCTGCGCCGCGGCCTGGAAATATCGCTGGACAGCCAACTGAGCGAAACCTGGAGCACCCAGATCGCCTACACGCACTTGAAAGCCACCTACGACAGCGACTTCGTCAGCGGCAACGGCGCCACGGCCAAGCAAGTGGACAAGGGCAACTACCTGCCCGGCGTGCCGAAGGACACCCTGTTTGGCGAGCTGAAATGGCAGCCGCGCAGCTGGGCCAGCACTGCCCTGGAAGGCATGTACCGCAGCAAGGTTTATGTGGAAGACACCAACCAGGACAAGGCCGCTCCCGCCTACGCCGTGTTCAACTGGCGCACGCGCTTCGAGCAGAGGGTAGACCACTGGACCTTCCATGAAACCCTGCGGCTGGACAACCTGCTGGACCGGCGATACGTGGGTTCGGTGATCGTGGGCGACAGCAACAAGCGCTACTACGAAGCGGCGCCAGGCCTTTCATGGTACGCGGGTGTCGGGTTGGAATACGGGTTCTGACAGGTGCGGCCCTCAGGCTACCCTGGGCCGAGCGGCGAGGTGCGCGGCGGCATATGCATGGCCGATCCGGGCCGAAAAAAAGGGCGGATGCAGCTCGTGCATCCGCCCAGTTCACCCTATTGCGCGCACGTCCTTATTCACCGTTCTTCAGTTGCGTGGTGAACGCGGCGAGTATCGCTGCGTTACGGTCGGGTACTGATGCAGTCAGCGAGCGGTAAGGCGACGTCGCGGTCTGCCCGGTTGCGTTGCCAACCGTCGATGAACTGCCAGTGGACGAGGCATCAGGGGTCTGCGCCAAGCTACCGCGCAAGTCGATCAGCGTCAGGCTGGTAGCCGACGCGCCTGTACCGGCATGGTTTGTGGCGTCGTATTTCACCTGTACGTTATTGACCGCCCCCGGGAAGTTCACAGTGGTGAACATGGACTCGGGCACAAGGAAGTCGTACCAGGTGTTACCAAGGTCACCCTGCCCCACTGTATGAGTGGCCTCATAATAGGTGTTGGGAAGCGTGATCGTGGAACTGGTACGTTGGTAACCCTGGAAGTAAAGGTTCAACACGTCCCCTACCGCCACGTTGACGTAGGTCAGGCTGATGCGATAACGCGCACCATTGCGGGTGTTTTCAAAGTTCAGTGCGCCGTTGCTGTTAAGCCGCACCCAGTTACCGGCAGGCAGTTCCGCCCCCCCGCCTGGCAGTTCGTCCGTGCCGACCACCGTCACTTCCTGCACATTGGAGTACGCCGTATTGGTGTGCGCGGGGATATCCCCGGCAGCCGGAAAATTCCGGGCAACCTCATAACTCAAGGGGATGATACCCGACCCTTCCTCACGCATCTGCGCTCCGGTCAGCGTGAAGTTCAGCGGCAAGCGGTTGGTAACGTCCGTGCCGCTGATGCTGTAAGCAGGGACTGGCAGGGGAGTGCTGCCCCATCGCACCGTGACAAGGTCACCGACCGCGAAGTTGACAGCCGGATCTTCGGTGGCTGCGGGCCAAGGAACAGAAATTTGTGCGTCCTTACCGTATTGGCCGGCGCTGATCACGTTCAGGTCACCGCTACCTTCGCCTCTGGCACTTGGAAGGCGCAGGTTGCCGTGCTCCGGGGTTTCCGGGTCAGGGTCGGGCCCGGCCGGCAGACGCGTATCGACTGTCACCTCCAAAGCGGGCGACGTCCCAAGCGGAGCCCCTGACCGGGTAAGGTCCCACTTGACCTCGGCACGATAGGGGTTAGCCGCGTGATCGCGAACACTTGTGTACAAGACCCTGAACGTTTTGATCGGGTCCGCCGTTGTATCCCCAACGAACCCCGAGTTAACGACATTGCCCCCCCAATAGAGCCGGATGAAGTCGGCCGGATCAGGATGGGGATAAGCGGGGATCAGCACGTCGAGGTTGCGCGCGTCCGCCTCATTGATGATGTTATCGTCGCTGAACAGGGGTACCACTGGGGCGAGAAGGTCATCCGGCTGGGGCACATCGGCCAGCAACAGGACAACGCCGGTGCCTTCAGAATAGACCGACTCATTACCCGCCAGGTCTTTCACCTTGTAACCCAATAGGGTAGGACCGTCCCCTGCGGCAATCAATGCCGCCTCCGGGTAGTAGAGATTGACGACCGAAGGCACCGCGCCCGGAGGCAACTGGATAGAGAATTCCGTCAAGTTGGTATAAAGACCACCCTTGTAAATGTAAGGCGTGATGGTGTCCCCCTGCCACTCGCCAGTGTAACTGGGTACACGTCCCAGCAGCCGCCGCTGGTCGTCCAGCTGGCCGGCGGACACCACCCGATCGTCGCCCACGCTGGGCAGCACAATCTGGCCATTCAGGTTACCGCCTGGGGCGACACGGTCGATGAAGATGACCGAGCTAATACTGGTGTCCGCACCCTCCCCCACATTCCAATTGGCTAGATACTGCAATCGATAGGCTTGGTGGTCCTGATCAAATTCATCATCAGGCGCAAGGGGCAACATGATGGTGAACGGGGCTGCGGCGTCAAACTCTTCCACGGTAATTTCGTGCAATTCGCCATACGGTCTGCCATCCAACAGCAACTGGACGGTATCGGCGGGATAGGAGCCGAAGGCGGGCAGGAAGTCTTCGTTCCAAGGAATCTCGATGGCCACCGGCGACGACGCCTGGCCTTTGGAGTTATCCACGATATAACGCGGATAACCGGGCGCCTCCACGGCATCGGGCACGCTGGGGGCCAGCAAGGGGGGCGCATTAGGTGCCACTGGCGCGCCAAACAGCGATAGTCGCTTGCCTTTATAGGGGCGAAGCGGACGAGCGAGCGGAATGCTTCTGAAGTGTCCCATGGGTAGATCTCCAGCGTTGAGAAAAATTAAAGCTGCCGTATCAAAGTGAATTTTCGATAGGCAGCAGGCGCACAGAGCATTTGACGGTTAGTTCAAGCGACCAACATTCAAACCCTCGACCTCAAATACGCTAACAAACATCCCCCGCACCGACACCTGTCAAATCTAACAGTTACCCGATTAAAAACCGCGTGATAATTAATATTCAAACCAACGCAAAATACAAATAACACTACACGCAAAACCTGAACTATATGTTATCGGCAGTGCAACCCCACAACCCAACTTCCGGACGAGGGCCGCCGGTATGAAAAAAACAATTCAACGCCGTCGTCGCACTTCATTGATGATCCTTGCTTACTCTATAGTGGTGAGCTCCGGGTACAGTACCGCAGGTACTTTAGCCGGCCCCGCCAGCGCTACCGTCAACCCCGGCGATGCCCCCGACTTCTGGACCTTGACCAATGCCGCGAGCCTGGTCGTCAACCCAGGCGGGCAGACCCTGCAGATCAGCGCCAACGCTTCGACGGTGAGCCTCGATGGCGCCACGGTAACCGCGGCACCAGGGGCCGCGGCCGCCCTGGTGGCCACAGGCGCCGGCGCCACGGCAGCGGTCGCCAATAGCACCCTCACCAGCACCACCAGCGTTGGGGTCACCGTCGGTACGCAAGCTACCGGTACCCTGACCGACAGCACGGTCAATGCCAGCAGCCGCGGCCTGAACCTTAACTTCGGTGGGCAGGTGACCGTGATCAACAGTCAGGTCACCGCCAGCGGCAATAGCACCTCGGCGATCTTCAGCAACGGTGTCGGGGTTGCCCTGGTATCCGGCACGGCCACCTTGAGCCAGGGCAGCAGGGTGGCAGGGGCGACCAACGGCGCCGTGTTCACGGCAGACGTCCCCAGTACCGGCACGCCCGGCCTGCTGGGCACCTTGATCGTCGACAACTCGACGCTGCAAGGCACCAGCGGCAGCGGGCTGCTGCTGGTGCAAACGCGGGCTAACCGCATTCCCGTCGCCGATATCACCCTGCGCAACGGCGCTGAGGTGATCGGTGGCAACGGCATAGCCCTGGAAACCACGGCCAACTCCAGCGCGACGCTGAATGCCGATGCCAGCACCTTGACCGGGGGTATCACCAACGCCACAGGGGCCACGGTGAATGCGACACTGGCCAACGGCAGCGCCATGACTGGCGCCCTGAATGCCGCGGTTTCTTCCACCACCACCCTGGCCCTGGACCGCAGCACCCTGACCGGTGATACCAACGCCACTAGCGCCACGGTCAGCACCACCGCGCAGAACGGCAGCAGCATCATCGGCGCCGTCAATGCCGACGCCGACACCACCGCCAGCCTGCTGCTGGACAGCAGCACCATGACCGGCCCTATCACCGCCAACGGCGCCACCGTCACCACGACCCTGCAAGACGCCAGCAGCCTCGTGGGCTCGGTGAATGCCACCAACAGTGCCACCGCCACACTTCTTCTGGACAACAGCAGCATGACCGGCAACATCACCGCCAGCGGGGCGACCATCAACACAACGCTGCGTGACGGTAGCCAACTGAACGGCTCACTGAATGCCTCCAACGGCGCTACAACCAGCCTGCTGCTGGACAACAGCACCATGACCGGCAACGTCACGGCCACGGGCGCCACGGCCGATGTCAACCTGCAAAACGCGTCAACCCTGACAGGGCAACTGACTGATGTCGGCGAATTGAGCCTGGCCGGCAGCTCGGTCTGGAACCTGACCCAGAGCGCCAACCTCAACAGCCTGGCCATCGACAACAGCCGGGTGAACCTGAACGGGCAGGTAGGCGCGTTCAACACCCTGACGCTGGGCAGCCTGTCCGGCTCCGGTACCTTTGCCCTCAATACCGATATCGCCCAGTTGCAGGGCGACAAGCTGGTGATCACCGGTGAAGCGAGCGGCAGCCACACCTTGGCAGTCGCCAACACCGGTGCCGAGCCGAAGGCCGGCGACTCGGGCCTGGTGCTGGTCAACAGCCCCACGGGGTCCGCTCAATTCGCCGTACTGGGTGGCCAGGTCGACGCGGGCACCTACACCTACGACCTGGCGCATGAAGGTGCGAACTGGGTGCTGGTACAACGCACCACCGGGGGAGAAAACGGTGGTGGCGAGGAAGGTAGCGGTGGCGAGGAGGGAAGTGGAGGCGAGGAAGGCGGTGGAACCCCCATCGTCAGCCCCAGCGCACGAGCGGTGCTGGGCCTGTTCAACGCCGCGCCTACCGTGTGGTACGGCGAAACCACGACGCTGCGCAGCCGCATGGGCGAATTGCGCCTGGGTAATGGCACCAGCGGCCCGTGGGTGCGCGCCTACAGCAACAAATATGACCTTTCCGCAGGCGGCGGGGTGGCCTACCAGCAGCAACAGAATGGCGTCAGCTTCGGGATAGATACCCCCTTGCCGGCCGCCGACGGTCGTTGGCTGGTAGGGGTGGTGGCCGGCTATAGCCACTCCAGCCTGGACCTGGCCGCCGGCCCCGACAGCAGCGTGAACAGCTACTACATGGGACTTTACACCACGTGGCTGAGCGACAGCGGTTATTACGTGGATGCCCTGGTGAAGGCCAACCGTTTTGAAAACCGCGCCAACGTAGTGATGAGCGACGGCGTGCACGCCAATGGCAACTACACCAGCCACGGGGTGGGGGGGTCAGTGGAGGTGGGCAAGCACATAAGCCTGCCCGCCAAGTGGTTTATCGAACCCTACGCGCAGTTTTCAGCCCTGTGGGTACCGGGCAAAAGCCTGGACCTGGACAACGGCATGGACGCCGACAGCAACCATGCCAACTCATTGCTGGGCAAGGTGGGCACCCACGTGGGCCGCACGTTCAACCTGGACGGCGGCGGCACCCTGCAGCCTTACTTCAAAGTGGCGGCCGCTCAGGAATTTGCCAAGACCAACCGCGTCACTATCAACAATACCAATGCATTCAATAATGATGTTTCCGGGGGAAGAGTTGAACTGGGTAGCGGCATCATTGCCCAGGTCTCTTCAGCCTTACAAGTTCATGCAGACTTCGACTACAGCGACGGGCGTAATATCCGAGAGCCATGGGGCGTTAGTGTAGGCGTTCGATATGCCTGGTAACGCAAAGTAGGTCGTTGATCTCGTAAAGACGTTTCCTTCAGATGGATAGGATTTTTCCTACAACCGTGAAACTGAAACACTCTTAAGCTGCGCGACTTCAACCCGGGCTGCCAGAAGCCCTTCATATGGTTCGCACAGCGAAAGAGATAATAACCTTGATTAATATATTGAGTAGAAAGCCAGTACCCCTGGCCATGCTTTCGGTATTCATATGGCAAGGTGTCGAACAGGTCAGCGCACGGTCACTGCAGGGCCCTGATGCGTCCGCAACCGTCACCGGCACGGCGCCCATCGAATCCTGGTCGCTTGCCGACGGCGCCCGTCTGAACGTCGTGGGGGGCTCCACGGGCGATATCCGCAGCATCGATTCCACCGTGAACCTGAACAATGCCACAGTCAGCGACGCAGCCAACCCAGGGCTGTACCTGGGCAACTCGACGGCGACCGTGCGTAGCAGCACGCTCAGCAGTGGCGGCACGACCTTGAATGTGAACCAGGGTAGCACTGCCCAGGTGTTCGACAGCACCATCACCGGCGTGGGCAGGGGCGTGAACGTTGCGGGCGGAAGCGATGTGCTGCTGTCCAACACCTCCGTGGTCGGCAACGACGACGGCAAGGCTGGGTTTCTGGGCGGTGGCGCAGGGCTGGCCGTGGTCAATGGCAATGCCATCGTGACGGATGGCAGCCGCCTGGTGGGTGACCATCACGGCGTCACGATCAGCCCGGACAGGTTCAATGGTGATGACGGTCGCAAATCGTCGCTGGTGCTGGACGGCTCCCACGTGGAGGGCAAGAACGGCAGCGCCATCAGGGTGTCGTCCTATATCGACAACCGGCCCGCGGACGTGACCATCAGCGTCAAGAATCAATCGACACTGGTGGGTGGCAACGGTGTCATTCTGGACGTGGACATGGGCGCCACGGTGGCCTTCAACGTCGCCAACAGCGCGCTGACAGGTGATATCCAGGTGGCCGAGGGTGCCCACGCAGCCGTCACCCTGCGTGACAATGCCAGCCTTTACGGCGCGATCAACGGCGTCGAACAGTTGAACGTCGGCAGCGGTGCGGCCTGGACCCTGGACAAGGACTCCAGTGTGCAAGCACTGACCCTGAACAACGGCCGTGTGAACCTGGGCGGCGGTGACGGCATCTTTCACCAACTGTCGCTGGAAAGCCTGTCGGGCAATGGCGTCTTCGGCCTGGGTACGGACCTGGCCGCTGGCCAGGGTGACAAACTGGTGATCAGTGGTGAAGCCACCGGTAGCCACTTGCTCGCTATCCAGAACACGGGGGCCGACGTCGCCGAGGGCAAAGACCCACTCGCCGTGGTCCATACCAGTGGCGGCGATGCACAATTCGGCGCGGTGGGCGGCCAGGTCGACCTGGGCACGTTCGTCTACGACCTGCAAAAGCAAGGCGATGACTGGTTCCTGGTACAACGCCCGGGCGAAGTGGTCACGCCAGGCACGCGCTCGATACTGGCCCTGTTCAATGCCGCGCCCACCGTCTGGTACGGCGAAAGCACCACGTTGCGCAGCCGCATGGGAGAGTTGCGCATGGGCACCGCCACCACCGGGCTGTGGTCGCGAGCCTACGGCAGCCGCCAGGACATCTCCAGCAGTGCCGGCGTGGGCTACCAGCAACAGCAACGGGGCCTGACAGTGGGCGCCGACGCCCCCGTCGCCATCGCCAACGGCCAGGCCACGTTCGGGGTGATGGCCGGCTACAGCAACTCGGACCTGGACATGCAGGGTGGCACCAAAGGCACCATCGACAGCTATCACGCCGGCCTGTACGGGACCTGGCTGGGCGATGACGGCTACTACATGGACGCCATGTTCAAGGCCAACCGCTTCGAAAACCAGGCCAACGTGCGCATGAGCGATGGTAGCCAGGCCAAAGGCAACTATTCGAACCTTGGCCTGGGCGCCACCGTTGAAGCGGGCCGGCGCCTGGACCTGGGCACAGGGCTGTTCGCCACCCCCTTTGCCCAAGGCTCGGTCCTGCGGGTTCAAGGCAAGGACTACTCCCTGGATAACGGCATGAAGGCCCAGGGGAGCAACACCGACTCATTGCTCGGCAAGGTCGGCAGCCAATTCGGCCGCACCTACACCCTGGGCAATGGCAGCACGTTTGAGCCCACCCTGAAGGCCGCCGTGGCCCATGAATTCGCCAGTGGCAACCAGGCACGGGTCAACGCCAACCGGTTCAGCAACAATCTGTCCGGCACACGGGGTGAGCTGGGTGTGGGGGTAGCGGCGCAGGTGTCGAAAAATACCCAGTTGTACGGGGACTTCGACTACATCAAAGGCCGCAATATCGAACAGCCCTGGGGGCTCAGCCTGGGCGCGCGCGTCAACTTCTGAGCGCAAGCCACCTGTAAGATCTGACAGGTTACGCCCTCGGCGACTGA
>NZ_JAPYKM010000060.1:0-19801 GCF_029623465.1 Pseudomonas sp. RIT-To-2
CACCTGCCGCTCCCGCCACGCCGACCACACCAGTGACACCCGCTCAACCGGTTCCGGCCCTCGCCTCCACGGCCCCCGTCGCCGCCGTGGGCACCCCCGTGCTGCCGGTGGCCGCGCCCGGCGAAGCTATCCCGCTCTACCGCGTCGAGGTGCCCGTCTACGCGGCTGTGCCACCCGCCGCCGCATTGCTCGCGCAAGCCGTGCTGGGCACCTTTCACGAGCGCCAGGGTGACCAGAACCTGCTGGGAGAACAGGGCGCCCTGCCCGCCGGCTGGGCCCGGGCCTTCGGCAGCCAGGTTCGCCAGGGCTGGAGCGGCGCCGCTGCCCCGACGCTGGACGGTTCGTTCAGCGGTTATCAGGTAGGCCATGACCTTTACGCCAGCGGCGAACGCGACGGCTATCGCCAGCACATGGGCGTGTTTGTCAGTCACGCCCACCTGTCCGGCGACGTCAAAGGGTTTGCCCTGGGTTTTCAGGGCGAAGACGCCGGCAACCTGAGCCTGGACGCCGACAGCCTCGGCGCCTACTGGACCTTGCTAAGCCCGGGCCAGGGCTACGTGGACGCGGTGGTGATGGGGACTCGCTTCGATGGCCAGAGCCGCTCCGTGCGCGGCTGGACCCTGGACCTGCATGGCCACGGCGCCAGCGCCTCGGTGGAAGCCGGTTACCCGATACCGCTGTCGAGCCACTGGGCCCTGGAACCCCAGGCGCAGGTGCTGGTACAGAAAATTCAGTTCGACAGCGCCGACGATCCGGTCTCGCGCATCAGCTTCGACGCCGCCCCCTACTGGCGCGGCCGCGTGGGTGCACGGCTGGCCGGCGATTACCAGGTGGGCGGCGTGCCGCTGCAACCGTGGCTGCGGGCCAACCTGTGGCACACCTTCGGCGGCGAGGATACCCTGGCGTTCGACCACGCCGACCGCCTGGCCAGCGAGCACCGGGCAACCACCGCTGACGTCGGCGCCGGCGTGAGCGCTCGGCTCAGCCAGGAAGTCAGCGTGTACCTGAGCCTCAGCTATAGCCAGCAGTTGGACAGCCAGCAACAGCAGGCACTGGCGGGTACGGTAGGCCTGCGCTTGAGCTGGTAGCGCCTCAGCGGCGCGCGGCCAGCAGGCCCACCCCGGCGCAACTCAACAGCACCGCGCTGGTGCGGTTGAACAGCCGGCGCGGCCGAGGCTGGCTGAACCAGCGCTGCAGGTGGCTGCCGAGCCAGGCGTAGATGGCAATGGCCAGCCATTCCAGCAGCAGGAACATCAGGCCCAGCCAGAAGAACTGCTCGGCTACTGGGGCCGGCGCGTCGACGTTGACGAACTGGGGGAGAAAGGCCGTGAAGATCAGGATCGCTTTCGGGTTGCCCGCCGCGGCGCAGAACTCCTGCACGGCCAGCCTCAACAGGCCGCGGCCACCGGGGCCACCCGGCGCCTCACCGTTCACTGGCGCGCGCCATAGCTGCACCGCCAGGTAGAACAGGTACAGCGCCCCCGCGACTTTCACCACCAGGAACGCCGCCTCGCTGGCGTGCAGCACCACGGCCAGGCCCATCGCCGCCAGCGCGATCATGCCGGCGAAGGCAAGCAGGCGACCAAGCCCCGCCAGGCAGGACGTGGTGAAACCATGACGGCTGGCGTTGTTCAACGACAGCAGGTTGTTAGGCCCTGGGGCCATGTTCAGGGCGAAACAGGCGGGCACGAACAGCAAGAGGGTCGCAAAGCTCACGGCGCGAGGCTCCAGGCAAGGTGGCCTGGCAGATTAGCATCGTGGTGCAGCGCGGCTCAACGAGGGTCGTCGGGGCTCACGTCATCATCGCCAGTCTCGGTGCGGACCTTGTCGGGGTCCAGTTCCGGGTCTTCGTCCAGGGGTAGCGGGTCCAATGCCTCATCGCCGGGCCGTGGCGCCACAGGGTCGGGGGCCAGGGGATTGCTGGAGCGGTCGAGGGGGTCGGAAGCCATGGTGCACCTCTGATGGTGGGGGTTATCCAGTTTGGAGTGCCATGCCGCGCGGGAGTTGCGCGCCATTGGCCTCCCCGGACAAAACCCATTTGAATCCCTGCCCGCCACGCCTGTCCCACCTTATACGGATGTCGCGCAACCCTGCGCGCCCGCAGCCAAGGCTCGAGGTATTCATGAGCAACAAACCTTTGGAAAAGGAAGTACTGACCCGTCTGCTGCACGCCCACCCACAGGGGCTGGGCAAGGAAGTGCTGGACAATTTCACCGGCGAGAAAGCCGTGGCCGGCATGCTCAAGCATCTGCAGGACGAAGGTTACATTCACCACGGCACCGTCAGCATCGATGATCACCTGCCGTCGGTGACCTACCCGGTCAAGCTGACGGCCAAAGGAGTCGAGGCCGCCAAGGCGCTGGATCACTGACCCTCAACTGCAAAAATGCAGCGCCAGCAGCACCAGGGTGATGGCCAGCAGCACTTCGCCGCAGATCGCCACGCCCTCGCCTGCTGGCCCGAGTCCCAGCGCTCGTCGTTGCTGTTGCCGGGCCGCCCCCGCGGCCCACACCACCCCACCGGCCAGGCCAGAGGCCAACGCCACCATCAATAGCCATGCCATTCACCCCGCCCCCGCCAGGTCGCAAAAAAACTTAGGGGCAGTGGCACGCCATTCGTTCCCCACCTTGAACAGCTTTTCGATTGAAACCCCGCTTGAACCAGGCCTGGGGGGTTGCGCCGTCACCGTGGCTCGTGGATGGGGCAGCCGGAATGTTCGGCGCGAAAGCCCGCGGAGTGTTCATAGGCCGGTTTGCGCACGCGCATGATGCCGCCCAGCGGCCGGTGCGCAGCCAGGCCATGCCAGGGGCTGAACGCCATGGCCGTGTCGATGGCCTGAATACGCTCGGGGGTCCAGGACGCCTGGCGGGGTACGTGAATGCGTGCCACGGTCACATAGGGGCTATCGTCCTCCGACCACTCCTTGGACGCGTCCTCGATGGGCATTTTTTCCAGGCTCGTCGCCAGTTGCACGCGCACTTCCCACAGGCCTTCATGCTCGGTGAAATACGCCTGCACCGCTTCGCGCAGGCCATCCGGTTTGTCATCCAGGTCCACCGGCTGGTCGGTTAGCGCGCGCAATGCCTCGGCCACCGGCACGACGCTGATTTTGCCGTAGTACGGCCCGTACAGGACCGGCACCACGGTCGTAAAGGTCTCACCCAGAGGGTGGGTCTTGGGGTGGCCGCCCAGGCTTTTCAGGGTGCCGCTCTCCCCTCCCAGGGCCTCCACCGTGGTCTCGATGCCTCGCAAAGCCGCCGACAGGGCGCGTTTGAGGCCGGGCATCTTGTCGGTGGTCTTGGCCAGCAGTTTGAGGGTCTTGAGAAAGTCCTTGGGTGTGGCCGCGGTGAACGCCGTAGCGTTCTGCATGACGAAGTCCTGCGTGGTGTCCCCTTCGCTGCCCGGCAGACGGGGCCCTTCGACGCCGACAATCTTGACCGCCAACCCGCGCGGCGTGGACACACGATCGTCAAGGATATCCCCGGGGTTGGTAGACAGGCGCATGTACACCTTGTACTCGCCCGGCCGGGCGAACGCCCCCTGGGCCAACTCCGACGGCAGGTTATCCAGTACCTGCAGCGAGCCCTCCAGCAGGCCGTGGGCCTTGGCATGCACACTGCGCACCGGGTGGCCGTAATCGGCCTGGGTGGTTTCCAGAATACTGTGCATGGCCTCGACCAGCTCGACACTGGTGTGCGCCTCGTCTTCGGGTATCTGTTCAAAATCGGCTTGAAACACAATAGCGCTCATGGTGGCACCTCGGTCAGGTCATCACGTTCCAGCACGGTCTGGAGCGGCAAGCGATGCGATCAGGCACGTATTTCACCTGATCACCCGATATCAGTCAGGCGCCAGGGGCTGGGCGTTCAAGGAATGGCTCGTGTGCGCTGACGAGCGGCATTGGCCCTCGAACGGATGGACGAAAACGCCTCCGCCCGTCGGGTCGATGCAGCCGCGAGGTCTCTGGTCCGGTCCACACGTGCAGAACCGAGAGCCTGAGGAAAGCCCCATGACCGAACATGCCGTGGCCCATGTGGACCAACTTGAAGACGACCGTGCCCTGCGGGTAAAAGCCGGCGATGAGGAATTGATCGTCCTGCGCCACAACGGCCAGGTACGCGCCTACCAAGCGGACTGCCCCCACGCCGGGGCGCCGCTGGAACAAGGCGCGATCTGCGAGAACCGCCTGATCTGCCCGTGGCACAAAGCCGCGTTTGCCTTGAACGACGGCGAGGTCACCGAACCCCCTGCCCTGGCCAGCCTCAAGCGCTATCCCGCCCAGGTGCGCGACAACTACCTGTGGGTCGACGACCAACCGTCCACAGCCCCGGTGCCTGCCCCCCAGGCTGAAGGGCGCACCTTCATCGTGGCAGGCGCCGGAGCCGCGGGCGCGGCGGCGGTCGCAAGCCTGCACCGCCAAGGCTTCGCCGGCCAACTGGTGTGGGTTGATCAGGAAGCTGAACCGGCCTATGACCGCACAGCCTTGAGCAAATTTGTCATCGCTGGCAAAAAGACCGCGGCCGAAGTACCGCCCTTGCTGGACGACGAGGTCTTGGCCTGGCCGAACCTGCGGCGTGTACGGGCTACCGTCACCGCCATCGACGCCGCGCAACAGCGCATCACCCTGAACGACGGCCAGCATCTGACCTACGACGCCGCGCTGCTGGCCACGGGCGGAGTGCCCCAGCGCCCCGCTGTGGAAGGCGCGCAGTTGCCCGGCAGTTTCCTGTTGCGCTCGCGCGATGATGCCGCCCGGATACTGGAGCAAGTACGGGGCAGCCAGCGCGCGGTCATTGTCGGCGACAGTTTCATCGGCCTGGAGGCAGCATCGGCCTTGCGCCAGGCAGGCCTGCACGTGCGGGTGGTCAGCCGGCACGAGACACCACTGACCCAGCAACTTGGCGACCAGGTGAGCCTCGCCCTGCGCCAATTCCATGAACGCAACGGGGTGGTGTTTCACACCGGCACCGAACCGGTGAGCCTTGAGGGCCCAGGCCGGGTAGAAACCGTGACACTCAAGAACGGCGAGCGCCTGGAGGCTGACCTGGTGCTGTTCGGCACTGGCGTCAAACCCGCCACACAGCTGGCTCGGGGCCTGGCATTGGCCGATGACCAGTCGCTGATCGTCGACGCGGGCATGCGCGCCGCGCCGGGCCTGTGGGCGGTGGGTGACATGGTCAACTTTCCGCTGGCCGGGCACCCGTTGCGCATCGAGCATTGGCGGGTGGCTCAGCAGCAGGGCTGCCTGGCCGCCGAGAACATGCTGGGCGCGCAGCGCGAATACGCCGACGTTCCGTTCTTCTGGACCCTGCAACATGGCAAGACGCTGGAAGTGCTGGGCCATGCGCGTGCCTGGAACGGTGTGGAGGTGGTCGGCGACGTCGATGCCATGAACTTCGTCGCCCTGCTGTGCGTCGATGAACAGGTGGAGTCAGTCGTGGCCTGCGGGCACCGGGCGCTGCTGGCCACCCTGTCCCAGCGCATGAAGCGGCCGTTGTCGCGTCATGAAGCGCGGGCCCTGATCAATTCGTAAAACGCGCAGGCGCCGGCACGCCAGCGCCTGCTGGGTTCAAACCAAGGAGTACCCCATGAGCACATCACTGCAAGGCAAGAAAGTGTTGGTCATCACGTCCAATACCGGCGTGGAGCGCGACGAGCTGCTCAAGCCACTGGAAGCGTTGAAAGGCTTTGGCGCCCACGTGACCCATGGTTCGATCAAGGGCGGCACGGTGCAAACGTTCCTGCACGACACCGAGAAAGACCGCACGGTTGAATCGGAGCAGAAACTCGCCGACCTCAAGGGCGACGATTATCAGGCCCTGGTGATTCCCGGCGGCACCGTCAACGCCGACACCCTGCGCCAGGACAAGGATGCCCTGCGCCTGATCAACGAGTTCGTCAGCGCCGGCAAGACCGTGGCCGCCATTTGCCATGGCCCGTGGGCGCTGATCGACGCCGGAGTCATCGAGGGCAAGACCCTGACCTCCTACCCCAGCGTGCGCACTGACCTGGTGAATGCCAAAGCGGCTGGCTGGGTGGATGTCGAGGTCAAGGAATGCCCGGCCAATGGCTGGAAGCTCATCACCTCACGCACCCCGGACGACCTGCCAGCGTTCAACCAGGCCATCGCCAACGCCCTGTAGCAGCAATTGCCTTGGTGGGGCTGGGTTGCAGGACCGGGCCGCGTGCCACGCATCGAGCAGTGTCACGGGACCGCGTCGGGGGCGGTCAGCCCACCAGCTGTTGCAACACCACCTCCAACGGGTGACGCAACTGCTTGTCGGCCATGCGCTTGACCTGGCTGCGGCACGAGTAGCCGGTGGCCAGGGCTTCGCCCTCCTTGTCCAGCTTGCCTGCCCACGACTGTTCGAAGATGGTACGCGAGGTGGCCTGGTTGCGCGCCTCATGCCCGTAGGTACCCGACATGCCACAGCAGCCGGTGGCCTCGGTTGAAAGGCTCAGGCCCAAGCGGCCGAACACCTGCTCCCACTGGCGGGTGCTGGCAGGCACGTTGGTCTTCTCGGTGCAGTGCGCCATCAGGCGGAAACTGCCGTTGCTCCTGGCCGCCTGCTCAGGCAAGACGTCCACCAGCCATTCCTGCGGCAGGGCCACTTTCGGGCAGTCTTCCAACCCCGGCACTTTCTGGTATTCCTGGCGGTACACCAGGGTCATGGCCGGGTCCAGGCCTACCAGGGCAACGCCGCAGTCAGCCAGAGCCTTGAGCTGGGTAGCGTTGCGGATCGCCGCCTTGGCGAAGGCACCGAGGAAGCCCTGTACATGCAGCGGCTTGCCATTGGCGCTATACGGCGCCAGGAACACGCGAAAGCCCAGGCGGTGGGCCAGCTCGATGAACGAGGCCAGCAGCGGCGTCTCGAAGTAGCGCGTGAAGGCGTCCTGCACCAGCACCACGCTGCGCTCGCGCTGGGCCAGGGTCAGTTCGCGCAGGGCCGGGAGGCTGGCGACCTGCACCTTGCAGCGGGTCAAGGTGGCCTGCAAGTTGTACCGGCTGATCAGCGGGCTGTCGACCATGCCAGCCTGGCCTTCCAGCAGGCGCCCGACCAGACGGCTGCCCATCACGGCGTTGTACAGGCCTGGGGCGTGGGCCAGGTAGGGCAAGGTAAACTCCAGCGAGCCGATCAGGTAGTCGCGCAGCGGACGCTGGTAGCGCCCATGGTACAGCTCCAGGAAACGCGAGCGGAATTCCGGCACGTTGACCTTGATCGGGCATTGCCCCGCGCAGGATTTGCATGCCAGGCAACCCGCCATGGCATCGTAGACTTCATGGGAAAAGTCCTGCTGGCCACGACGGCGCGCCAGGTTGTTGCGCAGTCGGCTCGGCAGGCCCTTGACCCACGCCGCCTTGCCACGGGCAGCGGCCAGCACGTCGACATTCGCCGCGCCCTGCAGGCGCAGCCATTCACGGATAAGCGACGCACGCCCCTTGGGCGAGTGCTGGCGCTCGCGGGTAGCTTTCCATGACGGACACATGGCGTCATCGGGGTCGAAGTTGTAGCAGGCACCGTTGCCATTGCAGTGCACGGCGCTGCCGAAGCTCTGCCATACACGCTCATCGATCTGGCGGTCGTAATCGCCGCGCATCGGCGCCTCGTTGACCTTGATCAGGCCCTCAGCGCTGCCCGGCGGGGTGCAGATCTTGCCGGGGTTGAGCTGGTTGTGAGGGTCGAAAGCGCCCTTCAGCGCTTGCAGCGTCGGGTACAGCTCACCGAAATAGGCCGGTACGTATTCCGAGCGCAAGCCCTTGCCATGCTCACCCCATAACAGGCCACCGTAGCGCTGGGTCAGCGCCGCCACCGCGTCGGAGATCGGCTTGACCAGCGCGGCATGGGCCGGGTCTTTCATGTCGAGCGCCGGGCGCACGTGCAGCACCCCGGCATCCACATGGCCGAACATGCCATAGGCCAGCCCATGGCTGTCGAGCAGCGCACGAAAGTCGGCGATGTAGTCGGCCAATTGCTCGGGCGGCACCGCGGTGTCCTCCACGAACGGCTGCGGGCGCACCTCACCTTCGACGTTGCCCAGCAGGCCTACCGAGCGCTTGCGCATGGTGTACACCCGGTTCACCGCCGCCGCGCCCTCGGCCAGGGTGTGGCCCAACCGCTCGATGCTGGTGTCGGCCTGCAAATGCTCGACAAATGCGACCACCCGGGCGTTGACCTCGGCCGGGTCATCACCGGCGAACTCCACCAGGTTGATGCCCAGGGTCGGGCGGGTGGGGTCTTCGGGGAAGTACTCGGCCACGGCGTGCCAGACGATGTCCTTCATCGCCAGCAGCAACACCTTGGAGTCCACGGTCTCGATGGACAAGGGCTTGTGGGCCAGCAATGCATTGGCGTCGCGCAGGGCGTCCATGAAGCTGCTGTAGCGGACGTTGACCACCACCTGGTAGGTCGGGATCGGCAACACGTTGAGCTTGGCTTCCACCACATAACCCAGCGAGCCTTCGGCGCCGCACAGCACGCTGTTGAGGTTGAAGCGCCCCTGCTCGTCGCGCAGGTGCGCCAGGTCGTAGCCTGTCAGGCAGCGGTTGAGCTTGGGGAAGGTGCGCTCGATCAGCTCACCCTGGGTTTCTTCGATAGTGCGGGCCACCCGGTAGACTTCGCCGGCCCGACCCGGCTGCGCACAGGCCTGGGCCAGCTCGGCCTCGTTCAACGGCAGGCTATGCAGGCGCTGGCCGCCCAGCAGCACGCTGTGCAATTCCAGCACGTGGTCACGGGTCTTGCCGTAGGTGCAACTGCCCTGACCGCTGGCGTCGGTGTTGATCATGCCGCCCACGGTGGCGCGGTTGGAGGTGGACAGCTCCGGGGCAAAGAACAGGCCGTGAGGCTTGAGGGCCTTGTTGAGCTGGTCCTTGACCACCCCCGCCTGCACCCGCACCCAGCGTTCCTGGACGTTGATTTCGAGAATACCGTTCATGTGCCGTGACAGGTCAACGACGATACCGTCGGTCAGCGACTGGCCGTTGGTGCCGGTACCGCCGCCGCGCGGGGTCAGCTTGACCGCCTGGAAGCGCGGCTCGGCCATCAGCGTGGCGACACGCGCCACGTCATCGGCGTCCAGCGGAAACACTGCGGCCTGCGGCAGGCGCTGGTAGATCGAGTTGTCGGTGGCCAGTACCGTACGGGTGCCGTAGTCGGTGCTCATCTGGCCGCGGAAACCGGCGCTGCGCAGGGCGTCGAGGAAATCAGGGTACAGGGTGGCCGGGGCGGTGCCGGTCAGGTGGGCGATCATCGGGGGATGGCCTCGTTTTATGTCAGGCAAATCATGAGTACGGCCAGGGCGGCTATGGTCAATAGCTGCCCGGGTAGTGGATGATGCCCATGTTCCCGGACTTCGGCGCCGGGCACAAACCGATATTGCCGCCGCCTTTGATGACTTTTACGAATGAATTACCGTAACCTGACGCCCTCCATGTCCGTGCTGCTGGCCTTCGAGGCCGCCGCGCGCCATGAAAGCTACACCCGCGCGGCCACCGAACTGTCACTGACCCAGAGTGCCGTGACCCGCCAGGTGCAAGCGCTGGAGCAACAATTGGGGGTAACGCTGTTCCGCCGCGAGGGCCGCGCAGTAAAACTCACCGAGGTGGGCCGCCTGTACCAGCGCGAGATCGCCGAGGCACTGGGCCGCGTGCGCAGCGCCACGTTGCACGCCATGGCCCACCAGGCCGGCGCGGGCAGCCTGCGCCTGGCGACCCTGCCCACCTTCGGCTCGAAATGGCTGCTGCCGCGCCTGCATGGGTTCTACCGCCACCACCCCGACGTGCTGGTGCACATCAATTCGCGCATCGAACCGGTGGACTTCGCCACCAGTGGCATCGACGCCGCCATCGTGGTGGCCACGAGCGAACTGCCCGGCCTGATCTGCCACCGGCTGCACGCCGAGGAACTGATGGTGATCCTGTCGCCGACATTGGCGGCCACGCGGGCGCAGTGGAGCCCTGCGGACATCAGCCAGCAGGTGCTGCTCAGTGTCGCCAACAACGCCAATGCCTGGGGCGAGTGGTTCACCCACCATGGCCTGCCTCACCAGACCATGCGCCTGGGCCCCAGTTTCGAGCTCACCTCGCACCTGGTGCAGGCGGTACGCGCAGACATTGGCATCGGCCTGGTACCACGCATCCTGATCGCCGACGAACTGGCCAGCGGCGAACTGACCTGCCCCACCCTGCCCTACGCCAGCGCACGGGGCTATTACCTGGTGTACCCGCCGCGCAACCAGGCGCTGCCGGCGCTGGATGCCTTCCGCCACTGGTTGCTGGACACGGCCGAGCGCGACGTCTAGGCGCGGCTTGGCACCCAGTATCGGGCCACCGCGCCGTGGGCGCCTTGCACGGGGTCCTGGTCGGGGAATGGCAGCGCGGCAATGGCAGCACGCTGCGCAGGGGTCGGCGCCTGTCGGCAGATGTTGCCCTGCTGGCCCGGCGGGTAGGCGCCCACTACTTGGAAGTCAGTGCTGGAGCCTAGGTTGCGGTGGCCAGTTCCGGCAGGCAGTAGCAGGACATCGCCCGCGCTCACCTGCACCTCCTCACCGCCGGGGCCACCCAGCATCAACCGCGCCTGGCCACTGAACACCCCCAGCACTTCGTGCCCCTGAGTGTGGTAGTGGTGGTAGTCGAACACACCGTAGCGCCACTGCGGTGGCCAGCCGTTACGCTTGAAGGTGCTCTCGAACAACGCAGCGGGGTCACTGCCCTGCACGGCGATGGCCTGGGGGTAGATCAGCACCGGCAAACGCGGGTTGTTGGGCACCCAGTCATGGGCGGTGGGGAACATCAAGGTCTTCACGGCGGGGGCTGCCTGGGCTCGGTTCATCACTGGGCCTGCTGGGCCAAGCAAGGCCAGCAGGGCCAGCTTGGCGACGTCACGTCGAATAAGGGGCATGAGAATCTCCGGCTGTTCAGCACAATCTGAAACCGGTTTCATGCTAGCACAGGAATCTCGCAGGCCCACTGCCGGTACCACCGACGCGGCCAGGTCCGCTGCTACGGGTCAGCGGATCTGATGTTTGTGCAACAGCCGGTAGAAGGTAGGGCGCGAGATGCCCAGCACCTTGGCGGCGATGCTGAGGTTGTCGGCATGGCGGTTGAGCACGTCGCACAGGGCCTGGCGCTCGGCGCGGTGCTTGTAGTCTTCCAGGGTACCCATGGGCACCACGGTGGCCGACTGGCTCATCAACCCCAGGTCCGCCGCCTCGATCTGCCGCCCTTCGGCCAGCACCAGGCCACGACGCACCCGGTTGGCCAGTTCGCGGACATTGCCGGGCCAGTCATGCTTGCCCATGGCGATCAGCGCGTCCTCGCTGAAGCTGCGTGGCCGGCGCCCGGTTTCCTGGCTGTAGAAGTGGGCGAAGTGGTTGGCCAGCATCGACAGGTCACCATGGCGCTCGCGCAGCGGCGCGGTCACCACCTGCAGAACGTTGAGCCGGTAGTACAGGTCTTCGCGGAAACGCCCCGCGCCGATCGCCGATTCCAGGTTGACATGGGTGGCCGCTAGCACCCGTACATCCACGGCGATAGGCTGGCTGCCGCCCACCCGTTCGATGTGCTTCTCCTGCAGAAAGCGCAGCAGGTTGGCCTGCAACTCCAGCGGCAGGTCACCGATTTCATCCAGGAACAGGGTGCCGCCATGGGCCGCTTCGATACGGCCGATCTTGCGCTGGTGCGCGCCGGTAAACGCACCTTTTTCATGGCCAAACAGCTCTGACTGGATGAGGTGTTCGGGAATCGCCCCGCAATTGATCGCCACGAATGGCTTGGCATGACGCTGGGACTGGCGATGCAGAGTGCGCGCCACCAGCTCCTTGCCCGTGCCACTCTCGCCACGAATCAGCACCGGCGACTCGGTGGGCGCCAGTTTGCTGAGCAGCTTGCGCAGGTCGCGAATGGGCCGGCTGTCACCCAGCAACTCATGCTCCGGCTGACTGACGTGCACCGCGCCCTGGCCGCGCAGGCGCGCCATGCCGAACGCGCGGCCCAGGGTCACCTGAACACGCGATACGTCGAACGGCAGGGTATGGAAATCGAAGAACCATTCACACACGAAATCACCGACGTTCTGCAAACGCAGCACGTCCTGGTTAAGCACGGCGATCCACTCGGTGTTGCTGCGGCTGATCAGGTCCTTGACCGCTTCCGGCCGCTCCAGGTGGAAGGGCTGCAAGCGCAACAGGCCGACGTCACAGGGCCGATCCGCCGCCTGGTCCAGTTCGCAACTGTCCACCTCCCAGCCGACGGTACGCAGGCCTGGCAGCAACTGGTGGCAGTCGTCACAGGGGTCGACAATTAACAGGCGTCGTGTGGTTGCCATCTCGAGCATGACCGATTCCTTGGCGCCAGAAGTATAAAAGTTATTAGAAACAGGCTGTTGGCGCACGCGTTGTAACAGTAGCAACTAAGTTGACGCTGCCCAGCGCCGTTGGTCTGCAAACGGCCGTGACTATTTTCCGCCACGGGGAATTTCGCTTGCATTTCAACGTCCAACACTGCGCTGAAAAAAACAGCGCAAAAAACGTTGAATATTTTTCTGCCGGCGTGTGACTTGCTACCCGGTTGGCAGCATCAGTACACATAGACAAAGGCACTACGGTTGAAATGCACCGGCGGCCTTTGCCCCCTTTCGGGCACACTAGAGAGATTGAAAACCATGAACGCCCCGCTGCGTGTCAACGAAGCACTTCTGATTGCCGGCCACGCCTTCGAACCCTTCCAGTGCGTGGCCTGGGCCCCGCAGGACGGCAACGGCGAGCTGAGCCTGACCGTGGTAGACCGCACCCGCAACAGCATCGGCCGCAAACAAGTACCGAGCAGCACTTATTCGGACCCGGCGCAGTGGAAACACTTGCTGGAAGAAGTACGCGCCGAACTCGCCGAGGGCGGTTATGCCTTGCAACCGTGGAGCATGCCACAACAATAAGTGGCGCGCTGGCCTTCCATGAAGTGGCAACTGTGGTGCGGAGCGCTTGTTAATTAAACCCGGTTGCCGTTGCCCTGCGACATAAACGCACAGCACTGCCGTACTGTACGCTATAAAGTGTCTGGCGCGCTGTCTATATGTTGATAGTCCGCCCCTAGCTCGCGGGCCAGTTCCCGAGCACGCCCCAGGCGGATGGCCCCTCTTTCGATATCCACCAGCAGCGTCGGGCACGGCAGCGGCGCGATGGCCGCTGCGCGCTTGATACGCCCATCGGTGACGATCAGGCAGCGGCGCACTTCATGGGGAAACCCCTTGGCCCGCCGAGCCAACCATTGACCGGCCTGTTGCAGGGCCGCCAACAATGGCGTGCCCCCACCCGCCCCCAGTGCCTGCAACCAGGGCTGCAAGCCTTGCGACGCCTTCAGGCCATGGCGTTGCCAATGCGGCTGCTCGCCACTGGCGGTCAACAAGGCCAGGCGAGCGCGCTGGCGGTAGGCTTGGTCGAAGAGTTCGGCCAGCAGGCCTTTGGCATCGGCCAATGCCTGATGGCGACGGGTAGAGGCCGAAGCATCGACCACCACCAGCCACAGTTCCGCCGCGCTGCCACGGCGCTGACGCCAGCGCAGGTCGGCGGCCAGGCGCGGGCGGCCGTGCAGCAGGGTCGCCGCCCAGTCCACCGCGCCATCACTGGCGGCTCGCGCGCCACCGCGCCGGCCTTGCTGCTGGCCACCCTTGGGTCGCGCACCCGCCATGGGGTGCTGGCGGGTGCTCAGGGCTTTTTTGGCCAGCTCGGCACATCACGGCGCTGGCCCATCGGGGTGGCCTGGGGCGGCAAACCACCCCACTGGCCCTGGGCACCGCTGCTCTGCCCGGCATCACTGGCGGGCGGTGGCGGCTGCGCGCCCTGAGGTGCCTCGGGAGGCTGACGACGGCGATGGCGCAAGGCAAATTCAGCCACCGCGTCGATGTCCTGCGCCTCGATCGCCAGCGCCCCCCGCCAGGCCGCATGGGCCCGGGCGGCGCGCAGCCACACCAGGTCAGCGCGCAGGCCGTCCACGCCAGCGGCAAAGCACCGCTGGGTGATCGCCGCCAGGGCTTCGTCGTCCAGGGGCACCTCCTCCAGCACGTCCCGGGCCATCTGGCAGCGCTGGCGCAACGCGTCCTGACGGGTTGCCCACTCTTCGCAAAACCCTTGGGGGTCGGCGTCGAAGGCCAGGCGGCGGCGAATGATCTGGCTGCGCTCCTGGGGTGGCGACTGGTTGTCCAGGGCCACGTTGAGGCCGAAACGGTCCAGCAACTGCGGGCGCAGTTCGCCCTCTTCCGGGTTCATGGTGCCAATCAGCACGAAGCGCGCGGCATGGCGGTGGGAAATACCGTCACGCTCCACCCGGTTGACGCCACTGGCCGCCACGTCCAGCAGCAGGTCGACCAGATGGTCGGGCAACAGGTTCACCTCATCCACATACAGCACGCCACCGTCGGCCTTGGCCAGCACACCGGGGGAAAACTGCGCGCGGCCTTCGCCGAGCGCCGCGTCCAGGTCGAGTGTGCCGACCAGGCGTTCTTCAGTGGCGCCCAGGGGCAGGGTCACGAATTGACCGCTGGCCAGCAGGTCCGCCAGGCCACGGGCCAGGGTGCTCTTGGCCATGCCCCGCGGGCCTTCGATCAGCACGCCACCGATCTTGGGATCGATGGCGCTCAGGCACAGGGCCAGCTTCAGCGCATCGGCGCCCACCACGGCGGCCAGCGGGAAATGGGGAATATCGCGCATCAAGTGTCTTCTTCCATATCCATCAGCAGCTCTTCCAGAGCCTCGCGGTAGTCGCCGGGCTCACCCCACAGCCCGCGCTGCTGGGCCTCGAGCAAGCGTTCGGTGATGTCGCGCAAGGCGTGAGGGTTGTGCTGCTGCATGAAACCTCGGGTGTCGGCATCCAGCACGTAGGCCTCGGCGAGCAAGGCGTACTGGTGGTCGTCGATCAAGTGGGTGGTGGCGTCGAAGGCGAACAGGTTGTCCACCGTCGCTGCCAGTTCGAACGCCCCTTTATAACCGTGGCGCTTGGCGCCGTCGATCCATTTGGGGTTCACCGCCCGCGCCCGCACCACCCGGTTGAGTTCCTCTTTGAGGGTACGGATGCGTGGCACGTCGGGCTGGCTGTGGTCGCCGTGGTAGCTGGCGGTGGCCTTGCCACCCAGCGTCTCGGCGGCGGCGAGCATGCCGCCCTGGAATTGGTAGTAGTCATTGGAGTCGAGCAGGTCGTGCTCACGGTTATCCTGGTTCTGCACCACCGCCTGCACCTGGCTCAAACGCTGGGCGAAACGCGCCCGTGCCGGGGTGCCTTCATCCGCGGCGCCGTAAGCGTAACCGCCCCAGTTCAGGTAGGCCTCGGCCAGGTCGTCGCGGGTTTGCCACAGGCGCCCGTCAATGGCGCCCTGCACGCCGGCCCCATAACTGCCGGGCTTGGCGCCGAAGATCCGCCAGCCTGCCTCGCGGCGCGCCAGCTCAGGGTCGATGCCCTGGGCCAGCAAAGCGGCCTGCTCGGCGCGCACCTTGGCCGCCAGCGGGTTGAGGTCGTCGGGCTCGTCCAGCGCCGCCACCGCCTGCACCGCGGCATCGAACAGGCGCAGCAGGTTGGCGAAGGCATCGCGAAAGAACCCGGACACGCGCAGCGTCACATCCACCCGGGGGCGGTCCAGCAGGCTCAGGGGCAGGATCTCGAAATCATCCACCCGCTGGCTGCCGGTGGCCCACACCGGACGCACGCCCATCAGGGCCATGGCCTGGGCGATGTCATCGCCGCCCGTGCGCATGGTCGCCGTGCCCCACACCGACAGCCCCAACTGGCGCAAATGGTCGCCGTGGTCTTGCAGGTGGCGCTCCAGGATCAGGTTCGCCGAGGCAAAGCCGATGCGCCAGGCGGTGGTGGTGGGCAGGTTGCGCACGTCCACGGAAAAGAAGTTGCGACCCGTGGGCAGCACGTCCAGGCGCCCCCGGCTTGGCGCGCCGCTGGCACCGGCGGGCACGAAGCGCCCCGCCAGGGCGGTGAGCAGGCCACCGATCTCGGCTGGGCCGCAGGCGTCCAGGCGCGGGGCCACGGTTTCGCGCAGGCCGTCGAGAATCAGGTCCACTTCCGGCCATGCCGTACGTGCCGGGTTGGCCAGGGCTTGCTCGATCAGCTGTGCGGCGAACAGTTCCAGGCGCTCACGGGTGTCCCCGGCGGTGCGCCAGCTGTCGTCGCCCATGGCCTGCAGGCAGGCTGGCCGAGCACCTTCCCACGGAACGCCGAGGTCGCAGTCCAATGGGTCGAAACCCAGTTCCAGCGCGCGGGCCAGGGCACGAATCAAACTGGCATGGGCGCCACGGCCGTCACCTCGGGGGATGCGCAGCAGCGACGCGAGGGTATCGATCCGCAGCCGCCCCTGGGGCGATTCGCCGAAGATGTGCAGGCCGTCGCGAATCTGTGATTCCTTCAGGTCACACAGGTAGGTGTCCAGGCGCGGCAACCACAGGGCGGCGTCGGCGTCGCTGTCCCAGCCGGCGTCCAGTTGCAGTTCGCGGTCGATCTGCGCGTCGCGCACCAGGGCCAGGATCTCGCGTTGCAGCTCGCGGGCTCGGCGCGGGTCCAGTAACTGGGCGTCGTAGTATTCGTCGGCCAGGCGCTCCAGGTCGCGCAGCGGCCCATAGGTTTCGGCGCGGGTCAGCGGTGGCATCAGGTGGTCGATGATCACCGCCTGGGTACGCCGTTTGGCCTGCGCGCCCTCCCCCGGGTCATTGACGATGAAGGGATAGACGTTGGGCATCGGCCCCAGCAGCGCGTCAGGCCAGCACTCGGCAGACAGGCCCACGCCCTTGCCAGGCAGCCACTCCAGGTTGCCGTGCTTGCCCACGTGTACCACGGCGTCGGCGCCGTAGGTGTGGCGCAGCCAGAAGTAGAAGGCCAGGTAGCCATGGGGCGGTACCAGGTCGGGGTCGTGGTACACGGCGCTGGGGTCCAGGTGGTAACCGCGGGCGGGCTGGATACCCACGAAGGTCAGGCCAAAGCGCAGGCCGGCCACCATCATGCGGCCACTGCGGCACATGGGGTCGGCAGCCGGCTCGCCCCAGCGCTCGCGCACCGCCTGCTGGTTGGCCTCGGGCAACCGGGCGAAGGCGGCCAGGTAGTCATCCATGGCCATGCTCTGGGCGCAGGGGCGCAGGTCCAGGCTTTCCAGATCGTTGCTGACGCCGCCCAGCAGGGCCTGGATCAGGGCCGTGCCGCTGGCGGGCAGGTCCTGCACGGGGTAGCCCTGCTGTTGCAGGGCGGCGAGGATATTCAGTGCGGCCGCCGGGGTATCCAGGCCCACGCCGTTGCCGATGCGGCCGTCGCGGGTCGGGTAATTGGCCAGGATCAGCGCGATGCGCTTCTGGGCGTTGGGCAAGCGCGCCAGCTCACTCCAGCGCCGCGCCAGTTCGGCGACGAAATCCATGCGTTCGGCATGGGGGCGGTAGCAGACCACGTCCGACTGGCTGCGCTCGCTGCGCCAGGCCAGGTCCTTGAAGCTGATGGGCCGGCTGATGATGCGCCCGTCCAGCTCCGGCAGGGCGATGTGCATGGCCAGGTCGCGGGAACCCAGGCCCTGCTCGCTGGCCTCCCAGCCAGGCTGGTTGTCCTGGGCGCAGATCGCCTGGATCACCGGGATGTCACGGCGAAACGGCCGCAGGTGCGGGGCTTCGGGACTGGACTGGGCGAAGCCGGTGGTGTTGAGGATCAGCGCCGCATCAACCGCATCCAGCCAGTCCTCGACCTGGGCCAGGCAACCGGCCTCCTTGAGGCTGGCCACGGCGATGGGCAAGGGATTGAGGCCCGCCGCCTGCAAGCGCTGGCAGAACACGTCGACAAAGCCGGTGTTGGCCGCCTGCAAATGCGAGCGGTAGAAAATCAACGGTACGGCAGGCTGGCCCGGTACCCAGTCGGCCTGCCAGTGCGCCAGTGTCGCATCGTGCCAGGCGGGGTGGTAAATGGCGGTACGGGGCAAGGCCCGGGGTTCATCCCAGGGGTAGGCGCGCCCCAGAAATTGGCTGGCCAGGCAGTTGAACAGCGACAAAGCGTTGCCCATGCCGCCCTGGCGCAGGAAGTGCCAGAGGCGTTCGCCGGCCTCGCGGCCCACGGTGCTCAGGTCGCTGAGCGCCGGGTCCGGGCGGTCGTCACCGGGCACCAGAATCAGCTGCACGCCGCGTTCGGCCAGGGCGACCAGTTGCTCGACGCCATAGCGCCAGTACCCGATACCGCCGTGCAGGGAAATCAGAATGACCTTGGCGTGGCGCAGCACCTGGTCGACGTAAAGGTCGACCGAGGCATGGTTCTGCACCTGCATGGGGTTGGCCAGGCGCAAGGTCGGGAAATCGTCCGGCAACTGCAGGGCCGCTTCGGCCAGCAGTGCCAGGTGGGAATCACCGCTGCAGAGAATAACCAGCTCGGCCGGTGTCTGGCCCAGGTCGGCGATACTGTCGTCCGGCACGAAACCGCCGGGCTGGGTTCTCAGCAGGTGCATGGCTTAACCGTTCAGCGCGGCGCGCAGCTGCGTTTCCAGCAGGGCGGCGTCCAGTTCCTGGCCAATCAGCACCAGGCGCGTGGTACGCGCTTCTTCGGCGCCCCAGGCGCGGTCGAAGTGTTTGTCGAAGCGGGTGCCCACGCCCTGGATCAGCAGGCGCATCGGCTTGCCGGGAATCGCCGCGAAGCCCTTGACGCGCAGGATGCCGTGCTTGACCACCAGAGTGGTCAGGGCGTCGAGCAGGCGCGCTTCTTCGGCCTGCGGCAGCTCGATGGAGATCGAGTCGAAGGCATCGTGGTCGTGGTCGTCGTGATCGTCATCGCCATGGTGATGATCGTGGTGGGTCAGGCGGCCATCGATATGTTCTTCAGACTCGGCGCCCAGCCCCAGCAATACGTCCAGCGGCAGGCGGCCGCTGCTGGCTTCGATGACCTTGACCGCTGGCGGCAGCTCTTCGGCGACTTCACGGCGCACGGCGGCCAAGGCCTCGGGCTCGATCAGGTCGGCCTTGTTGAGGATGACCAGGTCGGCGCTGGCCAGTTGGTCGGCGAACAGCTCGTGCAGGGGCGACTCGTGGTCCAGGTTGGGGTCCAGCTTGCGCTGGGCGTCGACCTGGTCCGGGAAGGCGGCGAAGGTGCCGGCGGCCACGGCCGGGCTGTCGACCACGGTGATCACTGCGTCCACGGTGCAGGCACTGCGGATTTCCGGCCACTGGAACGCTTGCACCAGGGGCTTGGGCAGAGCCAGGCCGCTGGTTTCGATGAGGATGTGGTCCAGGTCGCCGCGACGGGCTACCAGCTCACGCATCACCGGGAAAAACTCTTCCTGCACGGTGCAGCACAGGCAGCCGTTGGCCAGTTCGTAGACGCGGCCGGTGGCTTCTTCCTCGGTGCAACCGATGGTGCACTGCTTGAGGATTTCGCCGTCGATGCCCAGCTCGCCGAATTCGTTGACGATGACCGCGATGCGGCGGCCCTGGGCGTTGTCCAGCATGTGGCGCAGCAAGGTGGTCTTGCCTGAGCCCAGGAAGCCGGTAACGATAGTGACGGGAAGCTTGGCCAGTGTTTTCATCGGATGCCCTTGGCAGGATGGCGGGCATACGGGACGAGAACCGCGGGTGCCAGGCACGCGGGTGCATTCGCCACCGGATCACCCCGCCCGGTTGAAGTGGAAGTCTGTGTCGAGGCAGGTCTCCTGGCTTGCGGCGTTGGCCCTCAGGCTCGGCCCTGGCACCTTCCCGCGCGCTCTGCGCAGTGGTATCGCCAGGGCGCACACCGCTTACAGTTGCGGGGGCAGCTGCGGCTTGAACCGCATTCCCATCTTGGCTCCGCTGGGCGGAGAAC
>NZ_JAPYKM010000061.1:0-19636 GCF_029623465.1 Pseudomonas sp. RIT-To-2
TGTCGGGCTGCATGCGTGTGAGCAGGCCTGGCCTCGTTCGCGAGCAAGCTCTGCTCCAACAGGCGTGCATGCTGTGCGTAGCTTGCTAGCGAACGAGGCCAGTCGGCTCGCCCACGAAGCAATCCGCTATGACTTCGAGTGACCGGCATAGAACGGGGCTGTTTTCAGAGCAAAGTGGTCGGTACGCCTGTTGGAGCACAGCTTGCTGGCGAAGCAGGCGGCGCGGTGTGTCGGGCTGCATGTGTGTGAGCAGGCCTGGCCTCGTTCGCCAGCGAGCTGTGCTCCAACAGGTGTGCATGCTGTGCGTAGCTTGCTAGCGAACGACGCCAGTCGGCTCGCCCACGACGGAAACAATCCGCTAAGACTTCGAATGCCCGGGCGGCCTGAATTCACTTACTTTCATTGCTTTCTTCTCGGGAGGCAATGGAATGCCAATTTTTCGCTCGCACCGGCTTAGAACGGGTCGATTTTCTGAGCAAAGCCGTCTTTACCTTGTCACGCTGGTCGTTCGGCAACGGGAGCCGGTGTTCAATGATTGGTCAAGCGCACGGCCGCTCATCGTGTCAATGAAAGCCTGTCAGGCTGAAGGCGGGGCCGATTCGCTGTGCTGGGTCATTATGCCTGACCATTTTCACTGGCTGATGGAGCTGAAGGGGCGGGATCTCGCAGGCGAAGTGGCCAGGCTGAAGTCGCGCTCAACGGTTTTGTTCAACCGAGCGAATCAGCGGGTAGGCTCATTATGGCAAAAGGGGTTTCATGACCGAGCATTGCGAAGGGAGGAAGATGTGAAGTCGGTAGCTCGCTATATCGTCGCCAACCCGCTAAGGGCGGGGCTTGCGGAACGTATAGGCGATTACCCGCTTTGGGATGCTGTCTGGTTGCAATAGAGCGAGTCAAACCACACCCCAAGAGGGTACGCCTGTTGGAGCACAGCTTGCTGGCGAAGCAGGCGGCGCGGTGTGTCTGGCCGCGTGCAGGTCCAGAGGTGTGAGCAGGCCTGGCCTCGTTCGCGAGCGAGCTCTGCTCCCACCGGTTGACTCGCCTGCTGGAGCAGCGCTTGCTTGGAAAAGGGGGGGCGATCCGGTGGCTATTTAGGCGCATCCGAGCTGGACGCCCCGCCATCCGCGGCGCCGCCGCCATCGTCATCGTCGTCATCATCGTCGTCGCCGGTGCCACCACCGCTGGACTGCCCGCTTTTGCCGTCGTACCCCGCACCGTTGTTGTCGACACCGCCGGCACGGCCTGGGTCCGCACCTTGGGTGCGGGGGTCGGCGCCGGGGCTGTTGGGGGCGGAGGAATCGGTGCCAGGGTTGATGCTGATGGGGCTGTCGGAAGCCGCCACGGCGATGGCCGAGGCGCCAGCCAACAGGCTGGCGACCGCCAGGGTTAACAAGGTTTTCCTGAACATGGTGCTGCTCCCTTCTTGAGGACGTTTCACCAGCTTAGGCACGGGGTGGCACGCCGTCGATCCCGTGAGGTGACCGACGGCGAAGTTTCATTCAACGGCGGTCCACCCACACGGTCTGTGCGTTGCAGAATTCGCGCAGGCCGAAGTGCGACAGTTCGCGGCCGAAACCGCTTTTCTTCACCCCGCCAATGGCGACACGGGGGTCGGAGGCGCAGTAACCATTGATGAACACACCACCGGTTTCCAGCCGCGCCGCCATGCGCCGGGCCAGGTTGACGTCGGCACTCCACACGCTGCCGGCCAGGCCGAACTCGCTGTCGTTGGCCAGTTCCACCGCATGGTCGGCGTCGCGGCAAGCGATGATCGAGGCCACCGGGCCAAACAGTTCCTGCTTGAACGACGTCATGTCGGGCGTCACGTCGCCCAGGATCGTCGGTGCGTAATAGTTGCCCACGCCTTCGATCTTGTGCCCGCCCAACAACAGGGTGGCACCTTCGGCGAGCGTCTGCTGCACCTGGCCGTCCAACTCATCACGCAGGTCGTAGCGCGCCATTGGACCAATGTAGTTGCCTTCCACCAGCGGGTCGCCGACCTGCATGGCCTTGACCGTGGCCACCAGTTTCTCGGTGAACGCCGGCAGGATGCTTTCTTCGATGATGAAACGCTTCGCGGCGATGCACACCTGCCCGACGTTCTGGAAACGGCCGATGGCAGCGGCCTTGACTGCCTCCTCCAGGTCCGCGTCGGCCAGCACGATGAAAGGGTCGGAGCCACCCAGTTCCAGCACGCATTTCTTCAACGCCGCACCCGCCTGGGAGGCGATGGCCGCACCGGCACGCACACTGCCGGTCACGGTGACGGCAGCGATGCGTGGGTCATTGATGGCGCTGGAAACGCCGTCGTTGCCGACATTGAGCACTTCGAACACCCCGTCCGGCACACCGCCCCGGCGCAGGGCCTCGGCCATCAGCAGCGCACTGCCCATCACGTTGGGCGCATGCTTGAGCACATACGTATTGCCAGCCAGCAGGATCGGCACCGCGCCACGCAGCACTTGCCACACGGGGAAGTTCCACGGCATCACTGCCAGGATCGGGCCGATGGGGCGGTATTCGATGAAGGCTTTGTCGCCCGGTACTTGCGTTGGTTCAGGTGCCAGTAGCTCAGGCCCCTGCTCGGCATACCACTCGCACAGGCCAGCGCATTTTTCCACTTCGGCCCGAGCCTGCAGAATCGGCTTGCCCATTTCCAGGGCCATGCTGCGCGCCAGGGGTTCGCTCAAGTCACGCAGGGCAGCCGCCAGTTTGACCAGCACGGCGGCACGGTCGACTACCGATACCTGACGCCACTGTTGGTAGGCCGTGTGGCTGCGGGCCAGAGCCTGGTCCAGCTCGGCGGGGGTCTGGAAGGGGTAGCGGGCCAGTTCTTCACCGGTGGTCGGGTTCAACGAGACAGCGAAGTCGATCGGGGCAGGGGCATTCATCGGAAACCTCCATGGGTAAGTGATGGGCCTACCTTAAGCGCTTGTTTGATTCATGAATAATGAATAATAATCTTCAAAACACTCACGAAAAGAGAAAGTATATGGACCTGACCCAGCTTGAGCTGTTTCGCGCCGTGGCCGAGGAGGGCAGCATCAGTGCTGCCGCCGCCAAGGTGCACCGGGTGCCCTCCAACCTGACCACGCGCATCAAGCAACTGGAAAGCGAGCTGGGGGTGGACCTGTTCATCCGTGAGAAACTGCGCTTGCGCTTGTCAGCCAACGGTCACAGCTTTCTGGATTACACCCGGCGCATTCTTGACCTGGTGGAGGAGGCCAAGTTGGCGGTGTCCACGGGTGAACCTCAGGGTGTGTTCACCCTGGGGTCGCTGGAAAGCACGGCGGCGGTGCGCATTCCGCCGTTGCTGGCGGCCTACCACCAGCGTTACCCCAAAGTGGAGCTGGACCTGTCTACCGGGCCTTCAGGGGAAATGATCGACGGCGTGCTGGCCGGGCGCTACGCTGCGGCGTTCGTGGACGGGCCGCTGCACCCGCTGCTGGATGGCATCCCGGTGTTCGAGGAAGAAATGCTCTTGGTGACCGCCAAAGGCCACGCGCCGGTCACCCGTGCCCAGGACGTCAGCGGCGAGACGGTATACGCCTTCCGCGCCAACTGCTCCTACCGTCGCCATTTCGAAAACTGGTTCATCGCCGACGGTGCCACCCCAGGGCGTATCTTCGAAATGGAGAGCTACCACGGCATGCTGGCCTGCGTCAGCGCCGGCGCAGGCCTGGCGCTGGTGCCGCGCAGCATGCTGGAGAGCATGCCCGGCAGCAGCAACGTCAGTGCCTGGCCACTGGACGAGGAATACGGCAAGCGCCAGACGTGGCTGACCTGGCGCCGGGGTACCCGCTCACCCAACTTGCTGGGTATGCAGGAAATGCTGGAAAGTCAGGCTTCGACGGCCATGCGCCCGGCGTAGTCGCGGGCAAATTGCGCAGCGATGCGCCCCGAGCGCGAGCCGCGCTGGGTGGCCCAGCGCAGGGCTTCGACGTGGGCCTGCTCGAAGGCTTGCTCGGGCACGCCACAGCTGGCGAGCCACTCGTTGACCGCGCTGAGGAATTCGTCCTGGGAAAAGGGGTAGAAGGAGATCCACAGGCCGAAGCGCTCGGACAGGGAGATCTTCTCCTCCGTTTCTTCGCCGGGGTTCAGGGCGCCGTTTTCGCCGCGGGTCCAGTTGAGGTTGTCGCTGGCGCGTTCGGCCATCAGGTGGCGGCGGTTGGAGGTCGCGTAGATCAGGGTGTTGGCCGCCTGGCCCGCTACCGAGCCGTCGAGCACGGTCTTGAGGCTCTTGTAGCCGATGTCACCTTCTTCGAACGACAGGTCGTCGCAGAACAGAATGAAGCGCTCCGGGCGGCCGGTGGTGAAATCGAGGATCTGCGGCAGGTCGCCGATATGCGCCTTGTCCACTTCGATCAGGCGCAAGCCCTGTTGGTGAAAGCGTTCCAGGCAAGCCTTGACCAGTGATGACTTGCCGGTACCTCGGGCGCCCGTCAACAGCACGTTGTTGGCCGGACGGCCCTCCACGAACTGGCGAGTGTTCTGTTCGATCAGGCGTTTCTGCCGCTCAATGTTCTGCAAGGCCTCGAAGCTGATCAGGCTGGGCTGCTTGACGGCGGTCAGCACTGCCTGCTCAACCCCGCGCACCTGCCGGTAATGCCACTGGTAGGCGATGGCCTGTGTGTCGATGACCTGCTCCTGAGGTGGAGGAAACGCGCGTTCCAGGCTGTTGGCGATGCGCTCGAGCTGGGCGAGCAGGGCGGTATTGTCGAAGGCTGTGGACATGGTTCGATCACAAGGCTGGGGAGGACTGGGCAGCAGCTTAGGGTTCAGGCAAAGTGTTCGTCTAACGGTAAAAGGGCGGCCACATGCGTAAAACGGACATTGTCGACCATGGCGTGCCGACGGATGCCCGCAGCGTCGCCGCCGTGGCGCTGGATTTCGATGATGGCCACCGGGTGCCAAGCCACCGTCACCAGCAGGCGCAGCTGCTGTATGCCACCCAGGGTGTACTGGTAGTGGGCAGCGCCGAGGGGCATTGGCTGGTGCCTGGCAACCGCGGCTTATGGATACCGCCGGGGGTAGAGCACTGGACACGCATGGTGGGTGCCGTGCGGGTCCGCACGCTGTATATCGATCCGGCCCTGGTGTCGGCCCGGCTGCCGGGGCATTGCTGCGTGCTGGGGGTATCACCGTTGCTGCGGGAACTGATCCTGGCCGCCGTGGGCATCCGTACCGCGCCGCCGGCTGACAGCCGTGACGGCAGGGTGATGGCGCTGATGCTGGATGAGCTGGACCAGCAGCAGGTATTGCCCCTGCATTTGCCGCATTTGCGTCATGAAGCGTTGCAGCCGTTGTCCGAGCGCGTGCTGCAAGGTCAAGGGCTGGAACTGGAGTTGGGCGACTGGGCCGGGCAATTGGGCGTGAACCCGAAGACGGTGCAGCGCTGGTTCATCCATGACACCGGCATGACCTTCGGCAAATGGCGCCAGCAGGCGCGGTTGCTGACGGCCCTGCAGCGTCTGGCCCTGGGGCACAGTGTGTTGGAGGTGGCGCTGGAGGTGGGGTACAACACCCCCAGTGCCTTCAGCGCCATGTTCCGCCGGCAGTTCGGCGTGTCACCGAGTGAGTGGTAGCTGCCGGTGGTGTGCCTGATGCTGAGCGGCGTGTGTGATGCGGCCAGGTCTGCTGCGGTGGCTTCAGCCTTTCAACCGCGCCAGGCGCTCGATAATCTCCGGCCGCCTGGCCTGCCACTCTTCGGCGGTGATGCCGAGCAGAACCACATCCAGCCGCTGGCCCTCCTTCAGCACGTTCTGACGCCGTACCCCTTCCAGGGTAAAACCGAACTTCTGGTGCAGGCGCACCACCGCCGGGTTGCTGGCCAGTACCTCGCAGTTGAGCTTGGCCAGTCCCACTTCGCCGAAAGCGTGGTCCAGTAGCCAGCATTCAACCTGGCTGCCCAGGCCTTTGCCCTGCAACTCGGTGTCCAGGTAGAACGCCCAGTCGGCGCTCTGGTGCAGGCGGTTGATGGCGCTGAGCGACACCACGCCACGGGCCATGCCGTCGACCATCACCACGAACACCGACTGCCGCGGGTTGTCGGCCAGGCTGGTCAGCCAGGCCTGATGTTCCTGCGCGCTGATCTCGTGCTCGGTGTACATGTAGCGCCGCACCGCCTCCTGGTTGCGCAGGTGGCGTACGCGTTCCTGCACCTGGGCGGTGCTGGCCAGCAGCGGTTGAAAGCTGATCATGCCAGGCTCTCCCGAGCCGCCTGCAGAATCTCATCCGACAGCGGGTCGCCCTCGGTGGCCCGGGCCAGGGTGATGGCCCCGACCATCAGGGCGAACTCCACCAGCGCCGTCTGCCGCCGAGCTTCGGCCTGTGGCTGGTCCATGACCGCCTCGTAGTCGTCGATCAGCGCGTGTACGCCCTCGGTGTATACCCGTCGCAGGGGGCTATCCTCGGCCTCGTGGCATACGTCGCCTGCCAGGCCCACGGCCGGGCAGCCGTCGCCCGGGATATCCCGGTTGTTGTCAGCCAGGTAGTTGTCCACCAGCACGCGGCGTGCGCCCTTGCGGTCGCGGGTGGGCGCCGTGCGCTCGGCCCAGCGTTGCACCGACTGGTCGAAGGCCTGCTGGCAGGCCTGGGCGGCCAGGGCTTCCTTGGATTCGAAGTGGCCATAGAAACCGCCGTGGGTCAGGCCCGCGGCGTTCATGACCTCGGCCACGCTCAAGCCCTTGAGGCCGCGTTCACGGAACAGGCGGGTGGCCACTTGAAGAATGATTTCACGGTTGCGTTCGGTCTGTTGGCGGGATACGCGCGGCATGATGGTCTCGGTGTCGCTGGAGGCAAGGTTTCAGGGGCGGGCAATGAAGCGCTCACGGCTGCTCGCGGCGGCGCCGCGCGGCGTAAGCCTGCAGGTGCGTGAAGGCCAGGCGCAGCACCGATCGGTCCGGGGTCTCCACGTCTTCGGGCAGGCGTCGGGCGAGCAGGTCGCCCAGCACGTGTTCGGCCTCGGTGGCGTCACCACGTTCCACGTCGCGCAACATCGAGGCAGTCAGGGCCGACCCCGGTTGGGTCAGCACCTGCAGGAAGGCTTCACGTACCGGTTCCCGGGGTGGGTAGCCCGCACGGCGGGCGATGGCCGAGCATTCCTCGAAGAGGTCGCAGATCAGGTCCACACCGCCAGCGGCCACGACGTCGCCGACGCTGGCGCGCATCAGGCAGGTAATGCCGCCGCCGGTGGCGATGAACATCCACTTTTCCCACATCTCCTGGGTGATGTCGGGGCTCAACTGGGCGGTGAAACCAGCACCGGCCAAGGCGTCTGCCACCGCTTGCACTTGGGCGCCGTCGTGGCCGGCACGAACGCCAAAGCTCAGGTCATCACGCTCGTTGAAGTGCACGATGGTGCCATCGGCCAGCTTGTCGAGTGACACGAAGCACTTGCCTCCCAGCACATGGGCGGCGCCGAAGCGCTGGTCCAGCGCATCCAGGTGGCGCAGGCCGTTGAGCAACGGCAGTATCAGGGTGGATGGCCCCACGGCGTGGGTCAGGTCATCCATGACCCCAGGCAATTGCCCGGCCTTGCAACTGAGCAGAATCAGGTCATAGGCGCCCTGGATGTCGGCAGCCTGAACCCAGGGCACCCTATCGAGGTTTATATTCCCCAGCGGGCTGCGTACCTGCAGCCCCCGGTCACTCAATTGCTGGCCGCGCGCAGCCCTGACCAGAAAGGTCACGTCACGGCCGGCGGCCAGCAGGCGCCCACCAAAATACCCGCCCACGGCACCGGCCCCTACGATCAGAATTCGCATGATCTTTCACTCCTTGAAAATGGAAGGCCCAGGTCAGTTGATAACCCCATAAAATATAGGCCGATCACACGCTCAGGAATAGAGTGTGACCGACCTTTATTTTCAGGACGGCGCCGCTGTTCAGGCCGGCCGCCAACTGACGCCCTCTATGCCGAATTTCTCCGCCATTGGCTTGCTGGTCTTTTTCACCCGTTCTCGGCCGAAACGTCCGATTCGCCCAACGCCCGCGTCGCAACTTGCCCAGTGCCAGGCTTCGCCGTTGTCCATGTTTTCGGCGCGGATGATGAACGATTTGGGTTGGCCGTGAAGGGTGTAGTCAATGACGTAAAGCTTTGCGTTGTTCATAAAGCCGAATTTCCTCCCTGTGACCTTCTAAGTGATTCTGGCCCAGTGAAAAAATTCAGTCGGATTGTCTGACAGGTCAGCTACTCGCCGCTGACCGTCCAGTGGATGGCATCTTTGGGGAATACAATCTGCTCCAGGCGGTGGGCGATGCCACAGGCCAGGGAGTCGTCGGCGGCGATGACTTTCTCTTCGGCCGACAGGCATTTGAAGATATCCAGCTTCTGTTCCGCGTCTTCCGTTTCTTTCTTGAAAATGGTGACGTAGCGTTCCAGGTCGTTGTTGAGGCTGGACAGATATTCGCGCAAACGCGAATGGTCCACGGAGTTCTGGCTGAAGTACCAATTCATGGGGTGAATGAGAAAGCGCGATTGTGGCGCGGCAATGCGTTCGCTGCCCGCCAGGTACACGATGATGCCCATGGACTCGATATTGCCGGAGTTGATGGTGCGCACCGGAATGCCCAGGGATTTGAGAAAGGTGTAGATCGTGAAGCCAAAGTTGGTGCTGCCACCGGATGACGACATGTTCAACCACAACGAATCGGCGCCGGCCTTCAAGGCTTCCAGGCAGCGGTCACGCAGTCGTTCATGGGTGCTCTGATCAATCTGGCAATGGAAGTGGACAATGTGTTGGCTCACCTTCATGTCCTTGTGCGAAGTGGGCAGGCCGGGGGCAATGCCCCGGCCCTGACTCAGCGATTAGCTGCGGCCGCCACCGTGGCTGCCTTGACCGCCTTTTTTACTGCTGTCGGGGGTTGCTTTGCTCCGGTCGTTTGGCATTTTGCCTGCAGTCGAGCCGGAGGAGGCCTGTCCGCCTTTTTTGCCAGCTTCGGAGGCCTTTTCACGATCATTGGAGAAGTTTCCTGGGTTCGACTTGCCTGTGTTAGCCATGATTCTCTTCCTCTGTTTTATCGGATATGCAAAGTCATTGACCTTGCATTAACTGTGAAAAGCAAACCGTGGGAAAGTTTATTGATTATAGAAAGCCAAGACGGGCGGTCTTAGTGTTTTTGGCTTGAACATTTAGCGCTAAAACAACCGTTGTCTCGCCCTCGGCCGTACCCGAGGACCTGCGTGTGCCAGGGGCGTTTCAGCACAGGCAGAACAACGCCACCTGCGGCGCGTCGCTGATCCACTGATGGCAGATTCGCCAACCGCCCAGCGCCGCCATTTCAGTGAACGATTCAACCGTGAACTTGTGCGAGTTCTCGGTGTGCAGGCGCTCGCCTTCAGCGAAATGGAACGCTTGGCCGGCCACCTGCACCACCTGTTCGCGCTGGCTCACCAGATGCATTTCCATGCGCTGCAACTCGGCATTCCACTGTGCCAGATGGCGGAAGCCATCCAGGTCGAAATCGCCGTCCAGTTCACGGTTCATGCGCTTGAGCAGGTTGAGGTTGAACGCCGCCGTCACCCCGCCCGCATCGTCGTAGGCCGCTTCCAGCAAGGCGGCTTCCTTGACCATGTCCACGCCGACGATGAAATAGGCATTGCGGCCCAGCAAGGTATGCGCCGAACGCAGAAACTGCACGGCCTGGGGGCGGGTGAAATTACCAATGGTAGAACCCGGGAAGAAGCCCACCCGAGGCTTGCCTCGGGCCGCTTCAGGCAGGCGCAGGGCGCGCGTGAAGTCGTCCACCTGGGGGGCGATTTCAAGGTTCGGGTAATGCGCGTGCAACCGGCTGGCCGCGCTATCCAGTGCGTCCTGGCAAATATCGATAGGCACATAGACACCCACCTGGGGCGCCGCGTCCAATACCAGGCGGGTCTTGTCGCTGGCCCCGCTGCCAAATTCCACCAGCACCGCGCCGTCGGGAATCACGGCGCCGATCTCGGCCGCCACGTTCGTCAACAGCCGGGTCTCGGCGCGGGTCGGGTAATACTCCGGCGTGGTGCAGATAGCTTCGAACAACTGCGAGCCGGCGCCGTCGTAAAAGTACTTGGGCGACAGCGACTTGTGGGGCGCTGACAGCCCGGCCACCACGTCGCGGGCAAACTCGCTGCTGTACGCACCGTGCTGGCAGATGTCCCTGGCCAGGCGCACGCCGGAGAACATCCAGCGCAGGCCTGGGGTGAAGAAGTTACGGTAGCTGGGGCGGCAGTGATCTGGCGAGCTGATGCTGGCGCCGCCGCGCAGCACCATCTGGTTGACCATGAACTTGCCGTTGTACTCGCCCACCGCCGAGGGCGCCGGGTGGAAACCGGGGTAGGGGCTGTAGGCACTCTGGGTCCACTGCCAGGCCACGTCGTCCACCTGTTCGAGCAAGCCACTGACCGCGGCCAGTTCCCACTCCGCTTCAGTGGGCAGCCGCGCCTGGGCCCAGGTGGCGAAGGCGCAGGCCTCGTAATAGCTGACGTGGGTAACGGGCGCATCGGCCTCCACCGGCACCAGCCCGGCCAGGGTCATGACCTGCCACTGCTCACCGTCCTGCTGCCAGTACAACGGGGCCTGCCAACCCTGTTCCCGCACCATGGCCCAACCATCGGACAGCCACAGGCCGGCCGTGGCATAACCGCCGGCGGCCATGAATTGCAACCACTGGCCGTTGGTCACCAGACGGTCGCTGATCTCGAACGGCGCCAGGTAGACCTTGTGCCGTGGGCCTTCGTTGTCGAAGGCAAAGCCATCCCCGTCGTGGCCAACGTCCACCAGGCCGCCGTTCAATGCCTTGAAGTGGCCCTCGCGTCCGGGTGCATCGGCGGGCCAGGCCGTGTCGTAGGCAGGCTTGAGCGCAGACAGGCTGAACAGGTGCAGGATGTCCATCAGCAGCAGTTCCTGGTGCTGCTGTTCATGGGCCAGGCCGAGTTCGATCAGCGCCAGGGTCGCGGCATCCAGGTCCTGGGCCAACAGGCTGCCCATGTGCAGGTCCACGTATTGCCGGTAGGCCATCACTTGCTCAAGCGCTGGCCGGGTCATCAGCCCACGCTGCGGCCTGGGCTGGCGTGGGCCCACGGCCTCGTAGTAGGAGTTGAAAAGATAAGTGAAACTGGCGTCGAACGGCCGGTAATCCGCCAGGTTGGGCACCAGCAGAAAGGTTTCGAAAAACCAGGTGATGTGCGCCAGGTGCCATTTGGTCGGGCTGGCGTCCGGCATCGACTGCACCACCATGTCCTCGGGGCTCAGGGGGCTGGCCAGCCGTTCACTGTGGCGGCGCACCTGGCGGTAGCGCTGCAGGCGCTCGTCGGCGAGGGTGGGCAGGGTGTCGAGGGCATGGCGTGGCATCAGGTTCATCAGCAATGGCTCCGCGGCTGCGTCGTTGGGCGACGTTAGTTGGCGAGATGTGCGGCCTCACAGGCCCAGTACATCGAGAGTCTTGGCGTCGGGCTGGCCGTCGAAAAAGTCGGCCAGCACCTGGTTGAACGGGCCGGGGTCATCGGCGGCGTTGGCGAACAGGGTCATGCACGAGCGTAGTTTGAGGTCGTCCGGCGAGCCAAGGATCTCGCCGACCGGTCGTCCCCTGAGGGCGCTCACCGCTGCCGTCGCTTCCAGTAACCGCTGGCCGAGCACGGGGTGTTGCAGGTACGCCAGCGCTTCGCCGGCACCGCTGATCGCATACTGCCGAGCCGTGATGCTGTGCCCCAGGCCCTGGATCTGCGGGAAAATGAACCACATCCAGTGGGTGCGTTTCCGGCCTTGTCGCAGTTCATGCAGGGCCTGCTCGAACACAGGCCGCTGGGCATCGACGAAACGCTGGAGGTTGTAGGTGTCCATGGTCTTCACCGAGAGGGCGATGATCAGATGACCGCCCGCTGCGTGGTGAGTTCGGTCGGTGGGACGAGGGGGCCTGTGCTTGCGCGGTGCATGCGCAGGGCCATACAGCGCAGTTGCGGCTACAAGGGGAGCGGAGCCGCGGGGTCGATTGGCCGCTCGTGCACCAGCGCCAGGGTTGAATCCAGCAGTTTGACCATCTCGTCTATGTCCCGGCGCATCTCGCGGCAGAACGGTTCATCGTCACACAGCTCCAACCGCAGCTTCAGGCGTGACAACGGGGTACGCAGGTCATGGGAAACGGCGCCCAGCACATAGCCGCGCTGGCGCAGCTGTTCGCGGATGCGCCGCTGCATGCGGTTGAAGGTGTGGGCAGCCTGGCGTGCCTCCAGCAGGCTGTTCTCCTGCACGGCCAGGGGCGGGCTGTCCAGGTCCTCGCTCAGGCGCTCGGCTGCGGCGCTGAACCGACGGATAGGCCGCGACAGCAGCTTGGCGCCGTACCAGGCGGCAGCCACCAAGGCCGACATCTGGAAAAGCAACGGCACCACCGGAAAATCCAGCAGCGACCCCGCGTGCGGGGGCGGTTCACCCGTCTCCAGCATCTGCACCTGCTCGGCATGGAACCGCGCGTCATCCTGAGCCTTGCCGTAAGCCTGGAACCACATGAAGGCCAGGCAGTGGGCGAAGACGATGGCAATCACCGAAATGCCGAACAGGCGGGCAAACAGGGAGTTGGCGAAGCGCGGCAGGCGAAGGCTGGGCATGCGGAGGGCTCTTGGGCCGGGTCGATCCGAGCGGGCAGCATCGCCTTGCCTTGTATCCCGTTGATTTCACCACTGTATCAGCCTGTATGCAGCGCCGGCCTCAGCCCTGCGGGGCGCCGAACCAGTACTGTGCGGTCACACCGCCGTCCATCAGAAAGTCACTGCCGGTGATGAAAGTGCCTTCCGGCCCCATCAACAAAGCCGCCAACGCACCCACCTCATCCGGGGTGCCACCGCGCTTGGCTGCGCAGCCGTCGATCATGCGGCGGTAGCCCTCGCCACGGGGCCCGGCCAGTTCATCCCGGGCCAGCGGCGTAAAGATAATGCCAGGGCTGATGGCATTGACCCGCGCACCGCGCTCACCCCAGCGCACGGCTTCGGCCATGACCCTCAGGGCGTTGGCCCGTTTGGAGAGTTGGTAAGCGTTGAGCGGGTCGACAACGGCGTCCGGTTGCAGCATGGGCAGCGTCAACAGCGCCTCCGTCGGGCTCAACGCCAGGGCCTTGTCTTGCTCCGGGGTCAAGGCAGGCAGGCGGTGGCCGGACTGCGACGCGATGACCACCGCCGAGCCGCCCGGCGCGATGGCGTTGCCGAACAGCTCAAGCACCAGCGCTGTTCCGTACAGGTCCACCCGCAGAATGGTCGCCGGTGGCGCTTGGGAGGGCGATACTCCGGCAGCGTGGATGACCCCGGTGATCGGGCCAAGCGCCTGTGCAGTGGCGACCAGCGCCGCCACCGATTCGCGTGAGCTGACATCGACGACTGCGGTGCTGACGTCAAAGCCTGCGTCCAGCAGCACATCGGCTGCGGCGTCGGCGTTCTCCTGCTTCAGGTCGGCGAGCAGCACATGCTTGCCGGTACTCACCCGGCGGGCGATAGCTTGGCCGATGGCGCCAGCACCGATGACCACGGTGACGGTTTTCATGGAGTGTGTTTCCTCTGTGAAGGGAGCAGGTGGTCCCATGATAGGGAGGAGGGACTGACGGGTTAACAGGCTGTAACTGAATGGACTTATGAGAAGGATTCATCAGTGGGCGGCGTGAAAGCGGAAGACAAGGGATGTGTGCGGCAAATCACCACACCCAAAACGCCTCTCATTCACGACCATTGCTCAGCTAACCCTTTGCTTCTCAAGCACAATCCCGGACAATCGCCCCCCCTTTTATGGCCGGGGCGCTGCCTGCTTCATGTTTCATCCCGCCTCGGCCACGTATGAATAACCGGCAAGCGGAGATTCGACCGGATGAATGAACAGGCCAATAGCCTCGACCAGACCTTTGACGCGGCGCCACAAGCGACGTTGGCAGGTTGGAACCGTCACGACACCACCTGGATGCTGGGCCTGTTCGGCACAGCCATCGGCGCCGGCACCTTGTTCCTGCCGATCAACGCCGGCCTCGGTGGTTTCTGGCCTTTGCTGATTCTGGCCGTGCTGGCCTTCCCGATGACGTTCTACGCACACCGCGGCTTGACCCGCTTCGTGCTGTCGGGCCGTGAAGGCGCGGACATCACCGAGGTGGTGGAGGAGCATTTCGGTGCCAAGGCCGGGGCGCTGATCACGCTGCTGTACTTCTTCGCGATCTTCCCCATTCTGCTGATCTACAGCGTTGCCTTGACCAACACCGTGGGCAGCTTCATCGAGCACCAGCTGAACCTGCAGCCGCCACCCCGGGCGCTGCTGGCGCTGGTGCTGATCGTCGGCCTGCTGGGCGTGGTGCGCTGCGGCGAGCGGGTGATCGTCAAGGCCATGAGCCTGATGGTGTACCCCTTCATCGTCGCGCTGCTGCTGTTGGCGCTGTTCCTGGTGCCGCATTGGACCGGCGGCATCCTGACCACTGCCAGCAATGTGCCTGAGCCGTCGGCGTTCCTGCATACCCTGTGGCTGGCAATTCCGGTGATGGTGTTCTCGTTCAACCATTCGCCGATCATTTCGGCCTTCGCGGTGGACCAGAAACGTCGTTACGGTGCCAACGCCGAGAAGCGCAGCTCGCAGATCCTGGCCCGTGCCCATGGCCTGATGGTGGTGATGGTGCTGTTCTTCGTGTTCAGTTGCGTGCTGACCCTGTCGCCAGAGCAACTGGCGGAAGCCAAGGCGCAGAACCTGTCGATCCTGTCTTACCTGGCCAACCACTTCAGCAACCCGACCATCGCCTTCGCCGCGCCGCTGATTGCTTTCGTGGCCATCGCCAAGTCGTTCCTGGGCCATTACATCGGTGCCAGCGAGGGCCTCAAGGGCCTGATCGTCAAGAGCGGCAAGCGCCCGGCAGCCAAGACCATGGACCGCCTGGTGGCAGCGTTCATGCTGGTGGTGTGCTGGCTGGTGGCGACGCTCAACCCCAGCATCCTGGGCATGATCGAGACACTGGGCGGCCCGGTGATCGCGGCCATCCTGTTCCTGATGCCGATGTATGCTGTGCACCGTGTGCCGGCCATGCGCATGTACGCGGGCAAACTGTCGAACGTGTTCGTGGTGATTGTCGGCCTGGTGGCCATTTCGGCACTGGTCTACACGCTCTGAGATGCAAGCTGCAAGCTAATGCAGCTGTCGGCTTCTAGCTTCTAGCTTCTAGCTTCTAGCTTCTAGCTCAAGCTTGCAGCGGCTAGCTGCGCCAGCCAGCCCGGCTGGCGCAGCCCATCAAACAATCTTGCGTAATCCGGGTGCAGCGGCCCCGGCGTCCGTGTGCGCCGGTATTCGCCGGGCGCCACGCCCAGGTACTTGCGAAACGTGCGGGCCAGTTGCTGGCCGTCGCCCAGGCCGCCCCGCCGGCCTATCTTGTCCACCGGCAAGTCGCTGGCCAGCAATGCCTGGCGCGCCATCTCTACTCTCAGCACCAGCAGCAGCCCATGGGGCGAGCAGCCGCAGTCCCTGCCCAGCAGCCGGCGCAGGGTGCGTTCGCTGGCGTGCAGGTGCGCCGCGGCCTGGGCCACGGTGACCGGTTGGTCCAGGCGTTGCAGCCACCAGCGGCACAGGCGCAGTGCCGGACCGTTGTGGTGCGGGGCCGGGAGGGGTTGGCCGGGAAGCGGACAGGGTTGGCCGCGGATGGCGGCGCAGTGATCGCGCAGCAACAGCAAGGCCATGTCGCTGGCGCTCATGCGTTCGTTGGTGGTGTAGAAGGGGCCGTCTATCTGCAGGCTTCCGCGTTCATGCACGCGGGTATCAGGAAAGCGCGTTGCCAACAGCGCAGCCAGCGCGCTGTGGGTAGTGACCTGGCGGCCCCCCAGCAGCCGTGCCGCCGCCAGCCAGAAGACCCCCGCCCCCAGCGCCACGACCCGGCGTGCGCGGGGCTGTACCTGGCGCAGCCACTGCAGCAGCGCCGGGGGCTCGAAGGCCAGCGCCTGGGCCGGGCCATGGGCGATGATCAGCGTGTCAGGCGCCATCGGCTGGGCCTGGCCAAGAGCCTGGGTCTGCACACTGACCCATGGCATGCCCGGCGAGCGCAACGCCTTGCCATCCAGCGAATACACCCGCGCACTCAAGCGCGCGCCCTGGCGCAGGTGGCAGCAGGGGTTCTGATCCAGGGCGTGAAGGGTTTCCAGCAGCTTGATCACGTCACCGACGTAGCAGCCCGGGTAGCTGAGGATGGCAATCTCGCGCATGGGGTGGGTTGCCGCCAGGGGGTGTGTCGTGCGAACGGCGCTTGGTTCCAAGGGCCCTGAAAAAACAACGCCATGCACCTGTCAGCCCCAACGCAATCAAAAAATTAATCAAGCCCCAGGCCCCGTTGCCGTTAATACCCTCGATCCTCAGCGCCACAACAGTCGCACTTTGCACGAAGAAACAGGATATTGACGCGCCGTCAAAACCTAGACGTCAAAATATAGTCAGTTAGCTATGCAGGGTCAAGCCCTAAAGCTAGACATGTCGAGAGACCAACAGTGATGAAGATAGGACAAGCGGCCGCTGCCGCAGGCGGCGAGGATGCCAAAGGATTGACAGTTTCTGAGGGCTGCCCCCCCGCGATCGAGCGCCTAGGTCAGAGAATTGCTGATATAGCCGAATCGCTAGGCGGCAAGCGCAACCTGGCGCGCTGCTCGGGCGTGCACGAAACCCAGCTGTACAAATACATTCGTGGCGGCAGCTTGCCCAGCCTGGCGGTGTGCCTGGCCGTGGCACGCGCGGGTGGTGTAACGCTTGACTGGCTGGTGTCCGGCAGTCCCACACCACAGCCGCCAGCGTCAGGCACCACCTGGGTGCAGTGCTACCCCGCCAAGGCTTGCCCGGCGCGGTTGCCCTGGCCGGGTAGCGTGGCCGCCATTGAACCGGTGGCCGTGAGCTCGGTCGAACTGCAGCAGCGCGGCCTGGGTGAACACAGCGTGCTGGCGGTGAAGGTGCCGTGCGGTCAGGGTTGCGCACCGCTGGAGGAGGGCGGCACGGCGCTCATCGACCGCACCCGGTCAGGCCTGGCGGGCGATGGCCTGTACCTGCTGGAATTGGGTGGCACCCTGCGGGTCCAGCGCCTGCAGTTCCAGGTGGACGGTTCACTGACGCTGCTGGCCATCAACGCCCACTTTCGCGACCTGCACTTGTCGGTCAAGCGGCTGGGCGAATTGACCGTGATCGGCCGTGTACTGTGGAACTGTAGCTGGCAAGGCTGATCTGGCCGGATATGCAGTGCTTGTGGCCGGATCTGCGACGGTTTGGCCGCCCCTGCGAACGCCTGCCCACGTAAGCTTTAAAAGGTCACCCGGCGGCATTCAGACCCTGGGGGCCTACACTTACCAGCGCTTTCACAGGAAAACCCATGTCCACTCGCAACCTGTTCAAGGCCGGGGCTGTTGCCCTGATCGGCCTGGGCGTCGCTTTGTCCGGCAACGCCAATGCTTCCACCGCCACCGCCGACATGAGTGTCAGCGCCACCGTCGTCGCCACCTGCTCGGTGTCAGCCGGTTCCATGGCGTTCGGCTCCTACTCGGGCAGCGCTGTTACCTCCAGCGCCGACCTGTCGGTGACCTGCACCAATGACGCCCCGTACACCATCGCCCTGGGTGCAGGCAGCGGCACCGATGCCACCACCTCGGCACGCCTGTTGACCAATGCGTCGGACAGCACTTCCACCTTGAGCTACGGCCTGTACCAGGACAGCAGCTACGCCACCAGTTGGGGCGATACCACCGGCACAGACACCCTGGCCGGAACCGGGACGGGCGCGGCGCAGACCGTGACCGTGTACGGCAAGGTCGCCGCCGACCAGTTGACGGCCAGCACCGGCAGCTACTCGGACACCGTGGTCGTCACCGTCAACTACTGACCCGCCGCCATCCCCTGTGGGAGCGGGCTTCGCCTGGTCCCACAGGGGTGCGCAGAATAGCCGGTCACGCCCAACCCTTCGCAGAGCCTCCTTCATGCACCTTGCCACACGCCTTCACCGCGCCTGTGCACTGGCCGGTCTGTGCGCGCTCGCGCCGCAGGTCCATGCCCAGGCCCTGGAGATCATCCCCATCGCCCAGGCCCTGGATGCCGGCCAGCGCACCGCCAGCTTCACGCTCACCAACCACGCCGACCATGATACCCAGGTTCAGGTGCGCAGCTTCCAATGGACCCAGGCCAACAATACCGACATCCTGGACAAGACCCAGGCCCTGCTGGTCAGCCCGCCGTTCGCGCGTATCGCCCCGGGGCAGTCGCAGATCATCCGCCTGCTGCTGCGTCAGGCGCCGGGCACCACCGAACAAGCGTACCGGGTGGTCTTCGACCAGTTGCCCGACGCCGACCCCAGCAAGGTCGCCCTGGCGTTTCGCCTCACGGTTCCGGTGTTCGCCAGTGAGGCGGTGCGGGCCAAGGCCGATGTGCAGTGGCGCACGGTGCTGGACCATGACCAGTGGTACCTGCTGGCCCACAATGCGGGCCAGGCCCATGCGCGGCTCGCCAACCTCGCACTGGCCGATGCCGATGGCCATGCCCTGAAGCTCGCCCGCCCGGCACTGCCGTACCTGCTGGCTGGCCAGGACGGCCGCTGGTTGATCAGTGCCCCGCCCCAGACACTGCACGCAGGTGACCGTCTGCACCTGACCACCACAGGCCGTGGCAGCGCGATGGATACCTGGTTGACCCTCGAACCTGGCCGTTGAACGGGCTGCTGTGCCGCCGCCTGCTGGTGACACTGGCCTTGGCCAGCCCACTCGCGGCACACGCCGAGACCCTGCTGCTGGACGTCATGGTCAATGGCCGGTTACGGGCCGCTGCCCAGGAAGTGGATGAGCAGCAGGGCCGCCTGCTGGTCGCCGCCGACCAGTTGCCAGGGTTGGGCCTGCGCAACCCTGGCCAGGGCCACGGCCCGGTGGATTTGGCCAGCCTGGCAGGCGGCCAGTGCCGTTTCGATCGCGCCACCCAGCGTGTGTACCTGCAATTGCCGGATGCCGCCCTGGTACCCCAGCAGTTGCGCCACGACCCGGCGCGCCCACAAGGTGCCGGGTCGCAAAGCGACTGGGCCACCGTGCTCAACTACGACAGCCAGTACACCCGTGCCGATGGTCAGGGCAGCGCCAGCACCCTGGCCAGCCTGCGGGTGCTGGGCGGCCCCGGGGTGCTGGAGACCAGCAGCCTGCAGACGCGCAGCGCCACACTGGATAGCACGGTGCGGCTGGACACCACCTGGAGCCGTGCCGACCTCGACCACCTGCGCACCTGGAAAGTCGGTGACTTCGTCAACGGCGGCTTCACCTGGACGCGCCCCGTGCGCCTGGCCGGCGTGCAGGCAGCCACTCACTTCGGTCTGCGCCCGGACCTGGTCACTTACCCGCGGCCGGGTATCAGCTCCAGCGTGGCGGTGCCGTCGTCGGTGGACATCTACGTCAACGGCCTGCACCAATTGTCCGGGCAGGTGGAGGCCGGCCCGTTCGAGGCCAGCCAGATCCCGGTGGCCAATGGTAGCGGTGACATCGCCGTGGTGGTCAAGGATGCCAGTGGCCGGCAGACGACCCAGACCCTGCCGTTCTATACCAGCAGCCTGTTGCTGAGCCCGGGCCTGGACTCGCTGTCGCTGGACGCCGGCAGCGTGCGCAAGCATTACGCCAGCCAGTCGGCCGATTACGCGCAGGGCGCGGCGTCGCTGA